>JAYTNA010000236.1:0-2030 GCA_043748865.1 Saprospiraceae bacterium | reverse complement strand
CCGCTTGCTTCGGGCAATGAGCAGACTTCTGTTTTGGAAAACGATGTTTTTAAAATCACTTTTACGAATAAAGGTGGGCGTATAAAAAATGTATTGCTGAAAAAATATTTTAAACTTATCGAGGATTCTGCGCGGCACGATCACCAACTGCCGCTTTATTTGCTCGAAAATGCAAAAAATAAATTTTCTTTTGCTTTGCCGACGCGCACATCAAAAGGTATCATCAATACCGAAGATTTATTTTTCACACCGTCTGTTTCAGGAAATACAATAACCTATCGCGCCAATGCAGTCGGTGGCGGTTTTATTGAACAAAAATACGTGATTGGTGACGGTTATGATATTGATTACAACACGACTTTCAACGGTTTATCGAATCTTTTGACACCGGATACCAAATCTGTGCAACTGAATGTAGAAAATTATTTGGATAAATTGGAAAAAAATACGAGTTACGAGCGCACTTATTCATTTCAATACTACAAAGAAAATAATGAAACAGCCGACAATCAATCCGGAACAAAAACGGAAACTACGGATTTGAAAAAAAGTCCGGTGCAATGGATTGCGCAATCGAATCAATTTTTTAATACTGCGCTCATTTCAAAAGACGGCGGTTTTAAATCGGCATCGTTAGAAACTCAAGTATTTGACGATAATAATCCGGATTTAAAAAGATTAGCAGCACATTTGGAAGTGCCGATTACGGGAGATAATTCAACGACGCATATAAAAATGTATGTCGGACCGAATGAGTATCATACTTTGAAAAATTATAAAGTTGGTTTAGAAGATGTGGTGAATTATGGTGGTTCTATTCTCGGAACGATAAACAGATGGATTATTCGTCCGATTTTTGATTTTCTGCACGGTATTTTTGGGAATGTTGCCATTTGTATTTTGTTGTTGACTTTAATTGTAAAAGGTTTATTGTATCCGACGAGTTACGGAATGTTGTTGTCGCAAGCGAAAACGGCGTCGTTAAAACCGGAATTGGAAAAAATGAAAGCAAAACTCAAAGATCCGCAACAACAACAAATGGCGCAAATGAAATTGTATCAAGAATACGGCGTAAATCCGCTCGGCGGTTGTTTGCCCACCTTGCTGCAAATGCCGATATGGATGGCGTTGTTTCGATTTTTTCCGGCTTCGATTGATTTTCGACAGAAAAGTTTTTTGTGGGCAACCGATTTAACAGGTGCCGAAGAATTTATAAAATTACCTTTTCATTTGCCTTTACTCGGTGCGCACATCAGTTTGTTCGCTGTTTTGTGGGGTTTGTCGCTCATTGCATTCACTTGGTATTCGATGAAAGACGTGGACATGAGCGGTCAGCCCGCATTTATGAAACAGATGCAGTATTTTATGCCGCTTATTTTTATGGTAACTTTTAATAGTTATGCCGCCGCTTTGAGTTTGTATATGTTGTTCAGTAATTTATTGAATATCGCACAAACCATTGTGACAAAAAAATACGTCATCAATCACGAAAAAATAAAAGCGGCGTTGGAAAACAATAAAAAAAATCCGAAGAAAAAAAGCGCGTTCCGTCAGAAGTTGGAAGATGCAATGCAACAACAACAAGCAGTGGCTAAACAACCAGAAAATCTCGGAAAAGGGAAAACAAAATAGAACACTCCACCTCATGTAGTGATAGGTTGTGATTAGTTACTACTATATGAGGTGTGGGTTACTACACTATCACATGACTAGCATTAACATCAACGAAAAATTCAATTTATTTTCTGCATATTGGACACCACATATTATCGGTGAACTTAACGGACAATATATCAAACTTGTAAAACTAAAAGACAGTTTTGTTTGGCACAATCACGACAACGAAGACGAAATGTTTTTGGTGTATAAAGGCACGCTCGTCATGCAATTTCGAGATAAAACGGTGGAAGTAAATCCGGGTGAATTTATTATTGTACCAAAAACGGTGGAACACAATCCGCGCACAAAAAATGGAGAAGAAGTTTGGCTGATGCTTTTTGAACCAAAAGCAACCGAACACACCGGCAAAG
>JAYTNA010000235.1:0-3401 GCA_043748865.1 Saprospiraceae bacterium | reverse complement strand
TTTTGCCGGTTCACTTCCGGCAGGGATTGTTTTTTTATCCATTGCCGAAACTAATAAATCTGCTTGTTTCATTTTTAATTCCCAATCCCCCAATAATTTTAAGCCGTCTTCTTCCATCACACTGTTTTTCATATCAATTGATTTCATCATGCCTGAACTCAAGCGCAAAAATTCTTCCATCTCACCGATACGATTCGCAACATCGATGTTGACTGCGTCTATGGATTGGTTGTACATTTTATTTTCTTGCGTCTCCGTATTCAAAACTGAAACGGCAGATTGTACGGCAGAATGTCCGGCAGTAATCGCTTTTTGTTCTGTTTCTTGAATTGAAATTTGATCTTTCACATCTTCTAAAACTATTTTAGAAGCATCGTACATTCGATTGAGATGTTGATACAATTGCGACATACGGTTGTACAATTCGTCTAACCGTTTATTTGATTCTTCTAATCGCGCTACTTTTCTCAATCGAAATACTGCAAAATTCGGATTATCTTTTCCTTTTTCAACCGATGCTTCTTGCAGTAGCGTTGTCATTTCTTTTTCATTCGTCACGATAGTTTCTTTCAAAACGTGACGCTGCCCGCGCAACTGATTGGTGTGTCGGCGCATTTCCAAAACTTTTGCTTCCAAGTGTGCCACATAATTTCTCAATTGCTGCATGGCATCTACACTTTCCTTTTGTTTGAAAAGAAATGAAAATATACTGTACTTTGTACTCGCCGCAGCGACCAGCAAAGCGTGACGCGCTTTATCATCTATTACAATGATGGCAATGACACTGACAGTTACTATCACTGCTATTTCTATAATTAGTTCGAAATCCATAAATTAGAATTTTTATTAGCTCTCAGCCTTCAGCTGTCAGTTGTCAGCCTTCAGCTATAAAAACCGGTAAAATACAGAGCTGATAGCTGACAGCTGAAGGCTGAGAGCTGATTATTTTTTCTCAAAATAGCGAAACAACATGATCGCTAAGCCGCCCACTAAGAGTAACCAAAGCAATGGTCCGAGTATGCGGGTAATAAACATGGCGACTATTATAACGCCTACGATTAAAAAAACTGTACCGTATTTGCCGCGTAAGATTCTTGCGATATCACCTAAAAGATTATTAAACATGGCTGTATGGATTTTAAAAATGAATTAAATTGAACTCGTTTTAAATTATGATACGAAAATACACATGTCTTGATTAATTTGTCTAAAATAATCTACCAAAACACGATTTATCTCGTCGAATGAAATTTTTACTTTTTTAAAATAGATTTTAAGCCTATTGCATCGCTTGCAAAAACATTTAAATCAATTTTTTCGCTGATGCCGTTGCACCTGCCTTCGTTAGAATATTGCCAAAAAAGCCAATGTACATCGTTATAATTTTTTATGGCTTTATCCGGACTATAAGACGCATACCAAATCGGATAGCCGACAAAATTGCCGGCGATATATTTTTTGTAATAACTGCCGTTGACATATATAATAGGTATAATGCCGGTTTCTTTTTCGACAGTCTTCAACCAAACTGAAATTTTTTGTACAATTTGTTCCGACGTGAAGCGGCGTTCATTGCCGGTTAAATCGTCTTCAATATCTAAAACGGGCGGTAAATCGCCGGAGATAATTTTTACTTTATCTAAAAAAAATTGAGCTTGTTGTTGGGCATCATCACCGAAAGTAAAAAAATGATACGCACCTCTGATAATGCCGGCATCGTGCATTTCCGTCCAATTTTGTTCGAAGCGATAATCAACGAAATCATTGCCGCGCGTCGCTCTTATGAAAGCGAAATCAATTCCGACATTTTGATCGCGCATTTTTTTTACATCCGCCCAATCTATTTCGCAAGAGTAATGACTGACGTCAATGCCATGTACGGTAAAATCGTCCGGTACTTTAGCGTCAAAATTTTTCCAAGCGCGTTCACGCGGTTCCGAACAGCGATTGTAATTAAACCACCAACCGGATAATGAATTTTCAAAAAAATAATAACCGACAATAGCAAGCAATACTAATAAAACTAAGGGCGAATAATTTATTGAATTCTTTTGCTTTTGTTTAATGTGTTGTTTTTTCTTTGAATTATCGGTCATAAATTATCTGATAAAAAGCTAGAAGTGTTAATGTCATGTCAAATTTCGGAATCCTGTCTTAAAATTGTCATAAATATATTTCTTTTACGTTAAAAAGTGCGTCTAAAATATTGCAGTCTCAATAAAAAGAAATAATTTTATACGTCGAATTTAATAATGAACGCGAAGTAAATTAAATGTCGAAATAGACTTAATTATTTTTCTGTCAGACCGACTATCTTTTAAGGCGAATATCGGTAATATTTAACGCAAAAGATAGTCTGTATCACGGCAAAAGAATAAGTATATTTTGATGTTTTATTTATTTCGCGTTCCTACTCACAATTTCGTTTAGCAAACTGTATTTATCAACCAATTTTTTATGGAAAAAATGACGCGCCGTTCATTTATAGGAACATCTGCCACACTCGCCGCAGCAACGTCTCTACCACTAAATTTACTTTCACCAAAAGAAAAACCCATCGGTGTTCAACTTTGGAGTGTGCGTGAAGATATGACCGAAGATCCGGACAAAACGCTCAAAGCCTTGGCGCGTGATGGTTTTAATTTTGTAGAATGTTTCAGTAATCCTAAAGAAAATCAAGGTTACGTAAAAGGTAAAGTTTTTGGTAAAAGCGTACCGGAGTTTAAAAAAATGTTGAAAGAATATGAATTAAAAATGCCGAGCGGTCACGTCGGATTTACCTCTAAAGACTACGATTTCACGAAAAAAGATATTTCTGACGATTGGAAAAAATCTGTAGAAGATGCCTTAAAACTCGGTCAAAGATATATTATCTGTCCTTGGATGGAAGAAGTTGAAAGAAAAACACCGGATGATCTCAAAAAATTTTGTGAAGCATTAAACGGTGCCGGCACTTATTGCCAATCGCAAAGTATTCGTTTCGGTTATCACAACCACTGGTTTGAATTTGATAAAGTTGGAGATGATTTAGTTTATACAACTTTATTGAAAAACACAAACTTAGAACTCGTAGCATTTGAAATGGATTTGTGTTGGGCAGTATCAAAAAATCAAGATCCGGTCGAATGGTTTAAAAATTATCCGGGCAGATTTGAATTGGTGCATCTAAAAGACTTAGATCAAGACGACAATAAAAAAACGGTGATCTTCGGTCAAGGTAAAGTAGATTTCCCGAATGTTATGGATAATCTTAGAAAAGGCGGCGTACGCTATTTAATAGTAGAATTAGAAAATTACGAAAAATCGCCGTTAGAAGATTTAAAAGTGTGTTACAAAAATGCACATAAATTGATAAGACAACTTAAATAAATCGTTAGTTAGTTGGTTAGTTGGTTGGTTAG
>JAYTNA010000234.1:0-3157 GCA_043748865.1 Saprospiraceae bacterium | reverse complement strand
TTCAACGTGTGCTACGTTACGTGCAAATTCTACAACTGCACATTGCATACCGAGGCAGATACCGAAAAATGGCAAATTATTTTCACGACAATATTTAATGGCAACGAGTTTGCCTTCTATACCGCGTTCGCCAAAACCCGGCGCTACTAATAGTCCGTTAAGGCCTTGAAGTTGAGGAATAACATCTTCCGATTTTTCTAAAGATTTGGAATGAATCGGCACAACTTTTACGCGACAATCATTGACAGATCCGGCGTGAATAAAAGATTCGTAAATAGATTTATAAGCATCCGGCAATTCGTTGTATTTGCCGACCAAACCAATTTTTATCTCGTATTTAGGAAAACGCACTCTATCTAAAAATTCTTTCCATTTATTTAAATCCGGTGAGCGTTTGTCTTTCAGTCTCAATTTATTAATAACTACCGTATCTAATTTTTCTTCTAACATTAAAATCGGCACTGCATAAATCGTGTCTGCATCAATCGCTTCAATCACGGCTCCAACTTCAACATTACAAAACAAAGCTAATTTTCTGCGCAAATCCATATTTAAATGATGCTCTGTTCTGCAAACTAAAATATCAGGCAAAATTCCAATGTTTTGTAATTCTTTGACGGAGTGTTGTGTGGGTTTAGTTTTTAATTCTTTAGCTGCATTCAAATAAGGAACGAGAGTTAAATGAATAGCTAAACAATTATCGTTACCAAGTTCCCAACGCAATTGACGCAAGGCTTCGAGATACGGCAACGCTTCAATATCACCGACAGTGCCGCCCAATTCAGTAATTATAATATCGTATTTACCGGATTGCCCTAACAATTGTATGCGTCGTTTGATTTCGTCAGTAATGTGCGGCACAACTTGCACCGTTTTTCCGAGATAAACACCTTCGCGTTCTTGGTTGATAACAGTTTGATATATGCGACCCGTAGTGACGTTATTTGCTTGAGATGTCGAAATATTTAAAAACCGTTCATAGTGTCCTAAATCTAAATCGGTTTCGGCACCATCGTCAGTAACGTAACACTCGCCGTGTTCATACGGATTGAGTGTACCCGGATCAACATTAAGATAAGGATCGAATTTTTGAATAGTGACAGAAAAGCCTCTTGCTTGGAGTAATTTGGCAAGACTTGCAGCAATAATACCTTTGCCAAGTGAAGAAGTAACGCCACCCGTAACGAAAATATATTTAGTCATAGAATAAAAGAAAGATTGGCTCCGGTCCGGTTTTCAAGAGTATCTGTTACGGATCGTAAAGGTAAATGGTTTTTTCAAAGTTTGGTGGTCACCGGAAAATTTATTTGAGGGTTTAGTCGGCACCTATTATCCTTTTCTCGCAGCAAGCAAATACAATACAGCCATTCTAACGGCAACGCCATTTTCAACTTGATCTAAAATAATAGATTGATCGGAGTCTGCGACATCGGAAGTTATTTCTACGCCGCGATTTATCGGACCGGGGTGCATGATGACGGTTTTTTTGTTGAGGCTATCCATTATTTTTTTATCCACGCCGAAATATAAAGCGTACTCGCGCAGAGAGGGAATAAATTTTATATCTTGTCTTTCCAATTGAATACGCAAAATGTTGGCGACTTCGCACCATTCTAAAGTTTCGCGCAGATTGTAAGATACTTTTACGCCTAAAGATTCTATGTGTTTCGGTATCAATGTCGGCGGACCACAAACCGTTACTTCCGCGCCTAATTTATTTAAACAAAGTATATTACTCAAAGCCACACGTGAATGTAAAATATCTCCGAAAATAGCAACCCGTCTCCCGCGTACGCTGCCCAAAGTTCTTCTGATTGAAAACGCATCGAGTAACGCTTGCGTCGGATGTTCGTGCGTACCGTCGCCGGCATTAACGATGGCTGCATCAATATTTTTCGCCAAGAAATGTGGTGCGCCCGGTGCAGCGTGACGCATCACCACCATATCTACTTTCATTGCCAATATATTATTGACAGTATCGAGTAATGTTTCTCCTTTTTTAACTGAAGAACTTGACGAAGTAAAATTCAAAACATCTGCAGAAAGTCTTTTTTCGGCGAGTTCAAAAGAAATGCGTGTACGTGTGGAATTTTCAAAAAATAGATTAACAATTGTAGTGTCGCGCAAAGACGGTACTTTTTTTATCGGGCGATTGATGACATCAATGAATTGGTCAGCAGTTTCAAAAATAAGTTGAATATCTTCAGCCGTTAAATCGCTGATGCCCAATAAATTTTTATTCGAAAGTTGTTTCAATGTTAGTCGGTTAGTCAGTTAGTCGGTTAGTCGGTTAGTTAGTCGAACATTTTAAACTAACCGACGGACCAGCTAACTAAATTAACAAAATTTTATCTGCGCCTTCCGTTTCTGCCCATTCAACGCGCACGTAAGCATTATCTAAAGAATCGACCGAGATGCCGACAAAATCAGCACGCACCGGTACTTGTCTGTTAAATCTTCTATCCACCAAAACTAAAAGTCGCAGCGACGACGCACGTCCGTAATGATTCAATGCCGTCATAGCTGCTTGAACCGAACGTCCGGTGTAAAGCACATCATCAACAAGAATAACGTGTTGGTTATCTACGACGAAAGGCATATCATTCACATTCGCCGATAAAGGTTTTTTACTTGTTCGAAAATCGTCGCGATAAAAGGTAATATCCAATTTGCCGAATGGAATATTTTTTTCAACACCAATTTCTTTCAATTTTTTCACAAGCCGTTGCGCCAATTGCACACCGCCGGTTTGAATACCGACAATGCAAGTATCTTCAAACTGATCATAGTTTTCTATCAGCTGATAGCAACAGCGTTCTATGGTCAATTCAAATTGCGGTTGTTCCGAAATAATGCGCGATATAACTGACATATTTTTTGTTGTATGCAGTGCAAAGGTAGAAAAAAGTTTTAAGCATGGGATGTTTTAGACGCGATTAAAAAAATGCGTGTGTATATTTTTATTTCTTTACTTAATTTTTCATAAAAAATTTTTATACTCGCTTTATTCGTTCAAATATTCTTTAAAAAAATGAACTCACTCGAAAAGTTTATAGATGGAAAATTTATTTTTCATCAACGAAATTATTATTTTTTAAAAAAGATTTATACATTTGTTTTGATAAAAAAATTTCAAAATAATTTTGAAATTTTTTTA
>JAYTNA010000233.1:0-2585 GCA_043748865.1 Saprospiraceae bacterium | reverse complement strand
CGGTTAATCTTAACGTAAGGTTCGCAAAATTTTTAGCAAGGTTCGAAAGGAGCTAAATAGTTACGAATTAATTAGAATTTCCGAATGTTTTAATAAATTCTGAAAATTCTTATTAATTCCGAAAATTCCGATTCAGAAACGATAAACACGCTTTAATTTGTTTCTGCGTTGCTGATATTCGTTAAAAAGAAAGAAAAAACACATAAGAGACAAGGGAAGAATTAAAAACAAAATAAGCATAAGTTCTAGGATTTTATATAAATAAATAGGATTTAAAAATTACTTCTACAAATGTAAAGTAATAAATTTTTAGATGCAATTCGAAAAATGTTAATGAATAAATTTATTAATAAGTTCTATTCTATTTTCCATAATACTTACGATGAAAAATATGCTTTGGTTTCAATGTCGCACAAGTACTTTTAAAATTTGTAATAACTGAAACTAACAGCTAATAAAATAAAAATAACAAAATATGCGAAAACATTTAATTGCGCCGTCTCTGATAGCTGCGGATTTTACAAAACTTGGTGATGAAGTTGCGATGGTGAATAACAGTGAAGCAGATTTATTGCACCTCGATATTATGGACGGTCGTTTTGTACCCAATATTACATTCGGAATGATAGTGGTGGAGGCGATGAAAAAAATTTCTACAAAACCGCTTGATGTACATCTTATGATTCTCGAACCGGAACGTTACGTAGATGCGTTTTATAAAGCCGGTGCCGATGTCATCTCCATCCATTACGAGGCATGTACGCATGTACATCGGACACTTGAACACATAAAATCGTTGGGCATTAAAGCCGGCATCGCCATTAATCCGCACACGCCGATTGTGATGTTGGAAGATATTTTGGAAGTAGCCGATGTTTTTCTCATCATGTCCGTTAATCCCGGTTTCGGCGGACAAAAATTTATTTATCAAACGATTCATAAAATCAAACAACTGCGCGAGCGATTAGATGAGCGCAACATTTACGCCCGTATTGAAATTGACGGCGGTGTGGGTTTACAAAATGCGGAAGAAATTTTGCGTGCCGGTGCAGATGTTTTAGTTGCAGGCAGCAGCGTATTCGGCGATAAAAATCCGACGCAAACGATTGAAAAATTGAAAAGTATTTTTGCTAAATAATTTTGACTCTCATTTTGCAAAGTTCGCAAAGTGAGAATCGCTCCTGCAAAATGGTTTAAAAATTATTTTTTTTTGAAAATATTTGTTTGAAATTTTTTTAAAATAAAAAACAAAAAATTTTAAAAATTATTTTTTTTTATTTCGGAAAAATTTATCTTCGCATTATCTTTTAATTTTTAAAAATTCTCTTTTATGATGACAGTAACAGAAATTGCCGATAAACTCGTCGCACTATGTACAGCCGGCAAAAATGAAGAAGCATACAAAACACTTTTTGCTGACAACGCAGTAGCAGTTGAAGCACATGAGTCCGGGTATGAAACAGTACAAGGTTTACCCGACTTACTTGACAAAATGCACAACATGGTTAAATCTTGGGAAACAATTCACAGCGTACAAATCGGAGAACCGACAATCATCGGCAATTATTTTGCTGTCGGTATGGCTCAAGATGTTACAATTAAAGAACATGGCAGAACGGGTATGTCCGAACTCGCTGTTTATGAAACCAAAGACGGAAAAATTATTAAAGAACAATTTTTTTATTCAATGGATTCTGATAAAAATCAAGTAAAAGCTGTTGCGGATAAACTTATTGCACTATGCAGAGCCGGCAAAAATGCAGAAGCTCTAAAAACCCTTTATGCTGATGATTGTGTAGGTATAGAAGCCGCACCGGCGCATTATCATGAAACACACGGATTGAATAATATTATTGAAAACTCAAAAAAATATGTAGAAAATACAATTTCTGTCAATAAATTGGTTATTACAGAGCCTACTATTATCGGCAACTACTTTGCTTTCGGCTATGCACACGATATTACAACTAAAGACCGAGGCAGACACATAGAAAGAGAACTTTGCGTTTATGAAGTAAAAGCCGGTAAAGTTGTTAGAGAGAACTTTTTTTACTAAAATAAAATTTGCCTCAATAAATATACTAGATCGAACATAGTCTACATAGACTATGTGAACTATGTTCGACCTGGTGTGTCTATGTTATAAAATTTAACAAAATCTCATCAATTACTTCAGGCACCCCAATTGTCGCGGATTTTGCTATAATTTTTAAATTTTTTCTCGATTTCAATTCGTGATTCAACTGTGGTCGCGGATCAATGTAATAAACCGGGATATTTTTCGGCGCGATACTTACTAAACCTGCAGCCGGATAAACTTGCATCGAAGAACCGATAACAAGAACAATATTTGACTTAGAAATAATTTCACCGGCGTCGGAAATTAAAGGAACTTCTTCTCCGAACCAAACGATATGCGGGCGTAATTGTCCGCCTTTGTCACATTTATCACCGAGATTTATATCACCCAAACAATCATAAACATTAGAAGGGTTAAAAGTTGACTGCGATTTGCGTAACTCACCATGCAAGTGCATAATTTTTTTTGAACCGGCACGCTCGTGTAAATCATCAATATTTTGAGT
>JAYTNA010000232.1:0-5726 GCA_043748865.1 Saprospiraceae bacterium | reverse complement strand
CGAACTTTCTAAATCATTTCTCTTCAAATTCAATTCGCGTTCAATCACTTCTAATATTTTTTTTCCACCCGGATGAATTGCCCAATGCGTTATATCCTCCCAGTTCAGATTCATTTGTCCGATAGCTTTGTCGAATAAATGTTTGATACCTGCTTCAATTAAGTCGGGAATATACGCACTCAAAGTCATCAAAAAGCCTGTAGATGCCAATCGCCAAGCCATATCTTTTTTTCCTTTAAGTGCCAATTGCGAATAAAAACCGGTAAGTTTAAATCCACGCAACTTATTTTCTTCGGCAAAATCACCTCCAACAACCAAAGCAGCGGCACAACCGTCGGAAAAAAGTAAATTAGAAGTGATATTATCTTGATCGTTTATTTTTTGAAAATGCAATGTACACAATTCGACACAAACCACCACCACTACCGCATTTTTATCGCTTCTGCAAATATAATCGGCTTGTTTAAGTCCATGCATGGCGGCATAACAACCCATAAAATTGACAGAAGTACGATTAATATTTTCATTCAGTTCGAGTTGTTGCACAATATCAATATCCAATCCGGGTGCGGAAAGTCCGGTGCAAGAAACAGTTATTAAATGCGTGATTTGTTTTTTGTTAACTGTATTTTCTATACAATTTTCAATCGCTTCCCCACAAAGATGCACCGCTTTTTCATCGAAATACGCCATGCGCTTTTCTATCGTTGGAAAGGGTTCTAAATCTTGTGTGGTCGGATAAAAAATGCGCTCCTCACGCGGCAAATAATAATCGGGCATTACTGAGTACCGCGTTTCGATACCACTTTTTGCGTACATCAAAACTATTTTTCGCCGTTCAAGCGGCGAGTATTCAAACAAATCGGCGGTAAAGTGTGCTAAATCGGTTTGCTTAAGTTTATATTTCGGAACAACAGTAGAGATTTTAGTGAGAACAGACATAAATAATGATGAATGATGAATGATGAATGATGAATGATGTTATGGACTAAAAAATCTATTCAGATTTGTAATTCATCATTCATCATTCATCATTCATCATTTAAATACTTACTTATTATTCAAAAACAACAACAAAAGAAAACACAAATTCATACACGTTGAGGCGATGAAATTCATGCGCATCGTGTTTTTAAAATTGGCTTGCGTTTTATCTTTCAAAGTTTTTAAAAACCACCACACGAAATAAATAATCACCGGCAATAAAAACGCTTGAAAAATAAAAAAGTGATTCGTGTGTCCTGTATCTTTAAAATAAAAAAATAATAAGCCGCCGGCAATCGCAAACATTACACTTGAAAAAATAAAAGTACCGATGATGCCCAAACGATAACTGATTGTAAAATCGCCACTCGCCGCATCTGCTTCATGCTGATAAATTTGCGTGAGCGGATAAACGCCGGCTATTAAAAATGAACATGCTGCCAATACAAAACCTAATACAGAAGTATATACGAAAGAATCGGTACTTACAGCCTTAAATATCATAAAGAAAGTAAACGCGCCTTGAAATACTATAACGGTAAGAAAACCAATGACGGCATATTTTTTCAATCGAATCCCTTTGAAACTATAAGCTCGTGATGCGAGCATATATAACAAGACGCAAAAGAAAAAAGTTGCTCCGACAGCTAATGCCAATAATAAACCAATGACATCAAAAATAACTGATGCGAAAAACAAAGATTTAGTTGCCTTCGGCGGTTTTTCTAATCCGCCAATACTTCCTTCGTCTTGATCCATATAACTGTTATAGCCGTTGCTTGCGGGATAAATAAATAGATGCAGGACAAAAAAACAAATTACTGCGTTTGTCCAATTTATCGGTTGTGCTTGACTGACGGCAAATAAAAAAATTGGCATCAAGAAATAGGAAAAAGGAATGCGCAGCAGTTTTATCGTATCAGCGTATGTTTTTAGAAAGTATTGAAGCATTTTAGCTTTTTTATTCGAGTGAAGGTGATAAAAATTTAAACAATATGAGAACGCAAATGTTTTATTCGTTTGTTAGCTAAAAAAATTATAAAAATGCTCCTTAGATTGTTACACTAAAATATAAATTATGAAAAAAATAATTTGCTCTTTAATACTAATCGTTTTTATGTCAAGTTTTATTGTCCTCGCGGTTGATTGGAAAATAAACAACGATAAAACTCAAATGGATTTTAAAATAAAGGGACCATTCGGCATGGTTAACGGGAGTCTGAAAAACTTATCAGGTAGTATCGTTTTCGATGAAAACAATCTTTCAGGTTCAAGAATTGATGTAACAACCGACGCAAGTTCAATAAAAACCGGAAACGGTATGCGCGACGGGCACCTGAAGAAACAAGAATGGTTTAATCCGGCTAAATTTCCGACAATTCATTTCGTCTCTCAATCTTTTTCTAAAAGCAATAGCGGATTTGAAGTGACCGGCACTTTGACTATAAAAGATATTTCAAAACCCTTAAGTTTTCCGTTTGTGTTTGAGCGTACCGACAAAACCGGTACATTCAAAAGCAGTTTCACTATTAATCGTCTTGATTTTGGCATCGGTGAAAAAAGTTTTACCGTCGGAAATGATGTAACAATGTCCTTGCAAGTGCAGACAGAAATTGCGCAATAGACGGTGAACATTAGAAAAGCGCAGAGAAAAATTAATTTCTTTGCGCTTTTTTTATAATCTTGAAAATTTTTAACTCTTAATTAAACACTCCATTCAGTTTTCATCGGACGCGATAAAAGCGCATTCGCTTCATCGTCGTGTTTGAATTTTTCTCTTCTCGGATTCCAATGCAAAGGACGATTGAGTTGATATGCGATATTGCCGATATTACAAACCGATGCTGTTCTATGTCCGATTTCTACATCACAAATTGGTTTTTGTCGCGTTTTAATTGCTTTTAAAAAATCTTCGTAATGGTTATCGCTAAAATAAACGTGTTTTTCATTTGCACCGATAATGCGGTCAGCTAAACCGTCAATCGTCGAAGTTATTTTACCGCGTTGTACATAAACCTCACCTTTTGTTCCGATAAATTTACAAGATTGGTTACCTTCAGTGGCATGTATCATTTCAACGCCGTTTTTGTATTTATAAATCAGTCCGAGTTTACCGTTGTCGTTCGTCGGAATAATTTCACGCGGACCTGAATTATCCATATCTAAACCCCATTGTGCAATATCAAACATGTGCGCACCCCAATCCGTCATGCCGCCGCCGCCAAATTCGTTATAACTCCGCCAAAGGGGCCACATTGTACTTTCTTTTACTAAATCCGGTGCGAGAATAGAATTATACGGGCGTTCAATTGTATTTGGTCCGAGCCACATATTCCAATCTAAATCCAATGGTACAGGTTCCGCTTGTAAATCCCATTTTTTGGGCGCGCCGCCGACAGTAACAATAACTTTTTTTATATCGCCGATATAACCATTGCGTACTAATTCTACAGCTTGACGAAATTCTTTCCAAGATCTTTGCATACTTCCGGTTTGAAAAACGCGATTGTATTTATGCGCCGCATTTACCATGGCACGACCTTCATGCACCGTGAGTGCTAAAGGTTTTTCACAATAGACATCTTTACCGGCAGCACAAGCGCGAACAGCAATTGCGGCGTGCCAATGATCCGGCGTAGCTATGACAACGGCATCTATATCTTTTCGCGCAATCAATTCTCGAAAATCGGTGTGGGCTTCTGTTGATTTAAAATCTGTTTTTTCTGTTTTATTTGCATAAAATTTTTCTTTCTGCGCGATAAAGCGCGTTACTTTCGCTTTAAAAGGATCGCAAGCTGCAACAACTTGTACTTTATTCGTTGATAAGAAAGCATTTTGCAATCCGCCACTTTGTTTACCGCAACCGATAAATCCGAAATTAATTTTATCACTCGGTGCAGTAAAACCGCGACCTAAAACATAGCGCGGCACTATAAATAAGCCGGCGACACAGGCAGTTTTGTTTAAAAATTCTCGACGTTTCATAATTAGATGATTGATGTAGATATAATTAAATTAATTCGCGTCGCAAAATACGATTTTATATAGGAAATTACTTTTTGAAAGCTTTTTTTATTTGTCGCTCATATACCACTAATTATTAATTTTTTTAATTAACCTACTTTATAAACATTTTAGAAAAAAATTCATGTTGGGTCTATACGAGAAAATTTTCTAGATGCTAAAGATTTGTTAAAAAATTCTGAATTTTGGTTTATCAACTTAAATTTGTCATACATCTAATAACATAATAAAAATGAATCAACTTTTTAGAAAAAATCAAGTACTCTGCTTGGCATTTTTATGCTTGACAACATTTATGAACGCGCAATCAAAAGATTCTATCGGTATCGTTAAACACTCTTTTTATGTGCGCAGTATGCCGCTCGGCGTTTATGCCGGTGCAGGATTTATGCAAGATTGAATTACCAAAAACATCGAAGTCGGCAAATCTTTTGGCGTAATTGATGTGGGTTTGGCAGTCGGCAGAACAAGTCTGAGACCGGATACGACAACTTTTTTACAAGCGCGAGTAACAATGGATGCGTGTCAATACGGTATTTTCAGTAACGAATTAGCAATTGGCGGCGGTTATGTTTTCAATTCGTCAACACCTTTAATGCTCGAATTATCTTCTACAATTTTTGCTCAATCCGGTAAAAATTGGGGATTAGGTTTAATCGCAGGGTTTACTGATTTAAGTGGTGACTATAACGGACAAAGCCGCAATTTTTACGGACTTTTTTTTAGATACGGTCTGTTGCGCAACGAAAATGGTGCTTTAATTGGTTCACACAAAACGCATACACATCATCACAGATAAATTTTCGATTTTCGATTTAAATATAAAAGCGCGAAAAAAATAATTTTTCTTCGCGCTTCTATATTTAAAAAAAATTCAAAATTCAAAAGCATAATTGAATAATCAATTACTTTTTATAAATTTGTAGATATTTTTTCGATTGGAAATTGCAACTTTAATCTGAAAAGGTTGTCCTTATTAAAAAAAATTTATGCGCTATTTCACTTTACTACTGTTATCCGATTTAATATTTTCCTGTAAAACACCCGTACCGACTTTAAACGTCGAAAAAAATAACACCATTGCTAATGATGTCATTGCCGGCAATGTTGACCTCACGACAAAACCTGCCGACGATTTTTTCCAATTCGCAAACGGCGGTTGGTTGAAAGCGCATCCAATTCCTGCGAGTGAAAGTAATTGGGGTATTGGTCGCGTTTTGCAAGAAGATATTTACGTTAAAATGCGGCAAGTGAGTGAAGACGCGGCAAAAAAAAATGCACCGGTCGGTTCGGTTGAACAAAAAATCGGCGATTTTTGGTCAACAGGTATGGATACTTTGGCGATTGAAAAACAAGGTATTCAACCTTTGCAAGCAGATTTTGCACGCATTGATGCGATAAAAAATGTTTTAGATCTCACAGATTTAATCGCTTCGTTTCAAACTTATCTGGGCAGTCCAATATTCAGTGGTGGTGCTTCGCAAGATGAAATGCAAAGTGATCAATACGCTTTTTATATTTGGCAAAGCGGTTTAGGTCTCGGCGAACGCGATTATTATTTCAATACCGATGACAGAAACGTCAGTATTCGCAAAGCCTATCAGCAGCATCTCGTCAATTCTTTTAAACTTTTGGGTGAAACTGAAACACAAGCACAAAAAAGTTGCAAATCTGTTTTTGATATTGAAACTTATTTGGCAAGTGCACACCGACGCATC
>JAYTNA010000231.1:0-5403 GCA_043748865.1 Saprospiraceae bacterium | reverse complement strand
GAAGAAGATGCTTGCAACGGTTCGATGAATTAGTTGAAACGAAAAAGTCATGTGAAGTTTAATGAATAAATTGGTCGGTTGGTCAGTTGGTCGGTTAGTCAAAACAACCGACCAACCGACTAACCGACTAACCGACTATTATTATGAACGTTCCAATCATGTCGCAGTTAGCGGCAAATAATGAGCAACCGGAAATTTTATTTTGGGTAGGTTGTGCCGGAAGTTTCGATCCGCGTGCGCAACGTGTGACGATAGCTTTTTCTAAAATTTTAAATGCCGTCGGAATCAAGTTTGCGATTCTCGGTAACGAAGAAATGTGTTCGGGTGATCCGGCACGTCGTGCCGGCAACGAATTTATTTTTCAGATGATGGCGTTGCAAAATATTCAAACGCTTAACACTTACAACATCAAAAAAATTGTTGCCACTTGTCCGCACTGCTTCAATACTTTAAAAAATGAATATCCGGCACTCGGCGGACATTATGACGTTGTGCATCATTCTGTTTTTTTGCAACAACTAATAAATGAAGGCAAACTGAAAGTAGAGGGTGGTGCATTCAAAGGGAAAAAAATTACTTACCACGACTCATGTTATATGGGGCGCGTGAATAATATTTATGAAGCCCCGCGTGAAGTCATCGCAGCACTTGATGCCGATTTAGTTGAACTGAAACGCTGTAAAACAAATGGTTTGTGTTGCGGTGCGGGCGGTGCACAAATGTTTAAAGAAGATGAACCCGGTAACAAACGCATCAATATCGAACGCGCCGAAGAAATAATCGCTTCGGAAGCAAAAGCTGTTGTTGCCAATTGCCCGTTTTGTATCACGATGCTTTCCGACGGCATGAAAGCAAAAGATAAACAAGATATAATGGTCTATGATTTGTCGGAGTTAATTGTACAAGCGAATCATCTTTAATGATTTTAGATTTTCGATTTTGGATTGACAATGAAAATTAATCGAAAATCGAAAATCGAAAATGAACATTGGTTTCGACGCTAAACGCGCTTTCAATAATTTCACAGGTCTCGGCAACTACAGTCGCACACTGATTGAAACATTTGCGCAATTTTATCCCGAAAACACATATCATTTATTCACACCAAAATTAAATACCAATCCGCGCATTGCCGATTTTTTAGAAAATCCTTCGATTAAAGTACATACACCTGCTTTTCCCCTAAATAAAATTTCTCCGCTGTGGCGATCATTTTTTATTAATAAAGATATTTTGCGTAGTGATGTCAGTATTTTTCACGGTTTATCGCATGAATTACCGATAGGGTTATCAAAAAAAATTAAACAAGTAGTTACTGTTCACGATTTGATTCAAGAACGTTATCCGGAATACTACAACGCCATAGACAGGAAAATTTATACACTCAAACTTCGACAGGCCTGCCGACAAGCAGACGTTGTCGTAGCTATCAGTGAGCAAACGAAAAACGATTTAGTTTACTTTCTAAAAATTGATCCGCAAAAAATTCGCGTAATCTATCAATCGTGCGATGCTCAATTTAGTTTGGACGACGGACAACGGACAATGGACAATAGAAAAAAAAATCCATCGTCCGTCGTCCGTCGTCCGTCGTCCAAATACAATTTACCTGAAAATTATGTTTTATACGTAGGTACTATCAATGAGCGTAAAAATTTATTGACTTTAGTAAAAGCGGTTGAACAATTAAGAAATACGCCCGATGAAATAAATTTGGTGGTTATAGGTGACGGTGGTGCATATTTTAAATTAGTTCAAGACTATATCGTTCAAAAAAAATTAGAAAAACTTATTTATTTGCGGCCGAAAGTTACTTTCGAGGATATGCCGGCGATTTATCGCGCCGCAAAAATTTTTATTTACCCTTCATTTTTTGAAGGTTTCGGTATTCCGATTATTGAAGCCTTATGGTCAGGTGTTCCGGTGATAACAAGCAGAGGCAGTTGTTTTTCGGAAGCCGGCGGAAAAAATTCAATTTATATTAATCCGCATCAATCCGAAGAACTTGCCGGGGCTATAAAAAAAATTAATAACGATTCGGATTTAAGGCAAATTATGATTTCTTCCGGCAGATTGTTTGCCGGCAAATTTCGCGCTGAAAAAATTGGTTCCGAGTGGATAGATTTATATAAATCTTTGAATTAAAACTACATATTTCTTCGATACTGCCCACCCACTTCATATAACGCATCCGTAATTTGTCCGAGCGTACAACATTTCACAGTCTCCATAAGTGCATCAAAAATGTTTTCGTTTTTTATAGCGACTTCTTGTAAATTTTTCAATGCGATTTTTGCCGGCGCAGGAAAATGTTTGTGAATTAAATCGCGTGTACGAATTTGATTTTCTTTTTCATCCGCCGTTGCACGAATCACTTCACGAGGTAAAACGGTCGGTGAACCTTCACTGTTTAAAAAAGTATTCACACCGATAATCGGTAATTCGCCGGTGTGTTTTTGTATTTCGTAATGCATACTTTCTTCTTGAATTTTATTGCGTTGATACATCGTTTCCATCGCACCTAAAACACCACCGCGTTCCGTGATATGGTCAAATTCTTTTAAAACTTCGCGTTCTACTAGATCCGTGAGTTCTTCGATGATAAACGCGCCTTGCAACGGATTTTCATTTTTTGTTAAACCCAATTCGTGATTGATAATCAATTGAATGGCGACGGCACGGCGCACTGATTCTTCAGTCGGTGTTGTAATAGCTTCGTCGTAAGCATTGGTGTGCAATGAGTTACAATTATCGTAAATTGCGTAAAGTGCTTGTAATGTGGTGCGAATATCATTAAAAGAAATTTCTTGCGCGTGTAACGAGCGACCGGATGTTTGAATATGGTATTTCAACTGTTGCGATCTTTCGTTAGCGTTGTACAAATACTTCATCGCTTTTGACCAAATTTTTCGAGCTACACGCCCGATAACGGCATATTCCGCATCAACACCGTTGGAAAAGAAAAAAGATAAATTCGCTGCAAACGCATCAACGTTCATGCCGCGTGACACATAATACTCGACAAAAGTAAAACCATTGGCGAGCGTGAACGCGAGTTGCGAAATCGGATTTGCACCCGCTTCTGCAATATGATAACCGGAAATAGAAACCGAATAAAAATTACGAATATTGTTGTCAATAAAATACTGCTGCATATCACCCATTAAGCGCAAAGAAAATTCCGTAGAAAAAATACAAGTATTTTGCGCTTGGTCTTCTTTCAAAATATCAGCTTGCACCGTTCCGCGCACCGCAGCAATTGCTTTTGCCTTAAGTTCCGAATAAATTTCTTTCGGCAAAACTTGATCGCCCGTGATGCCGAGCAGCATTAAACCTAAACCATTATTTCCTTCATGTAAATCGCCAAGATATTTTGGTGGTTTGTCTCCGTAAATTTCTTTTTTCTTTTGTTCGACTAAGTGTTCTAAATGATGTGCGACAATATAATTTTCACAAGTTTGATCAATCGCAGCATTCATAAAAAAAGCGGTGATGATAGCTGCCGGTCCATTAATTGTCATTGACACCGATGTTTTAGAGTCGCACAAATCGAAACCGGAATATAATTTTTTTGCATCGTCGAGACAACAAACCGACACGCCGGAGTTGCCGACTTTGCCGTAAATATCAGGACGATGATCCGGATCATTGCCGTACAACGTGACAGAATCAAATGCTGTTGACAATCGGTGTGCCGGCATATTTTGCGAGAGATAATGAAAACGTCTGTTTGTGCGTTCCGGATTGCCTTCTCCTGCAAACATACGCGTAGGGTCTTCGCCTTCTCGCTTGAACGGAAAAACGCCGGCAGTATATGGAAATTCGCCGGGTACATTTTCTTGCCGCGTCCATTTCAAAATATCTCCCCAATCTTTATACTTCGGCAACAATACGCGCCGAATTTTATTTCCGCTCAACGTCGTGCGTTCTTGCGGAACGGAAATATTTTTTCCGCGTACTTTATAAACAAAATTTTCGTCTGAGTAAGCGTGTTTCTTTGCTTCCCAATTTTCTAATATATTTCTGTTGTCGGCATCTAATAGTTTTTCCGTTTCCGAATATTTTTTTTGTAGTGATAATTTCAATTCCGAATCCGGAAAATTATTTATCACTGAATGTAACGCATACAATTGGCTTGCCGTATCTGCTTGTTTATTCGTTTGTGTATTATAACGCCGAATTGTTTCTGTAATTTCAGAGAGATAACGTGTTCTACGAGGCGGAATGATATAACTAGTAGGCTGGTCTTTTTTTAGTTTTTGTTTTTGGCCTAACGGACTAACTGACCAACCGACCAACCGACTAAAAATATAATCATACAATTCATTCATCCCTAAATCATTAAATTGCGAAGCCATTGTACCGAACACCGGCATCTCGTCCAAATTTTTATCCCAAGCATTGTGATTGCGTTGATATTGTTTTTTCACATCGCGCAAAGCATCGAGTGCGCCGCGTTTATCAAATTTATTTATGGCGATGACATCGGCGAAATCGAGCATATCAATTTTTTCGAGTTGCGTAGCTGCACCAAATTCCGGTGTCATTACATAAAGTGAAAAATCGGCGTGTTCAGTAATTTCGGTGTCCGATTGACCGATGCCGGAAGTTTCTAAGATAATTAAATCGTAACCGGCATATTTCACAATGTCAATCGCCGACTGAACATGTTTGGAAAGTGCTAAATTAGATTGTCGCGTCGCCAACGAGCGCATGAACACGTGCGGATTGTAAATGCTGTTCATGCGAATCCTATCTCCGAGTAAAGCACCGCCGGTTTTTCTTTTCGATGGATCAACGGAAATGATAGCAATGGTTTTATCCGGAAAATTTCTCAGAAATCTCCGCACCAATTCATCTACCAAGCTTGATTTGCCGGAACCGCCGGTACCGGTAATGCCGAGAACGGGTTGAGCGATTTTCGATTTTCGATTTTCGATTTTCGATTCAACAATTTTTTTCAACCACGCTGCATTTTGTTCCGGATAATTTTCTGCGGCAGTGATTAATCTACCGATGCTGTGTGCGTCGCGGGTTTTTGCTTTTTCAATTTCGCCATTAATATTCAATCCTACCGGAAAATCGCAACGCTCTAACACATCGTTAATCATGCCTTGCAAACCCATCGCGCGTCCGTCGTCAGGCGAATAAATTTTTTCGATACCATAGTCTTCTAATTCTTTTATTTCCGAAGGCAAAATAGTACCGCCACCACCGCCGACAATTTTAATATCCGCCGCGCCGCGTTCGATTAATAAATCGTGCATATACTTAAAAAATTCGAGATGTCCACCTTGATAAGAAGTAATTGCAATGCCTTGTACATCTTCTTGAATAGCGGTATCCACGATTTCAGCGACAGAACGATTGTGTCCGAGATGAATAATTTCCGCACCGGAGGCT
>JAYTNA010000230.1:0-1674 GCA_043748865.1 Saprospiraceae bacterium | reverse complement strand
ACCCGTACCGGTTTCGGCTGTATTAAAAAATAAAAACGCGATAACCTGCACAGGTTATCGCGTTTTTATTTATGTGTATATTGTAGAGACGCGATGCTTCGCGTCTCCACGCACGGAACAATCCGATTTGTTTTGTACCTTTAGCGGAGACGCGAAGCATCGCGTCTCTACAAATGCCAATGGTAATTGGAATAAAATAACCCGTTATCGAGATTCAAAATCTCGATGATAGGTTATAGTTTATATTCGACTTTGGCTGAATTGAAACAAAAAACCCTCTGCGGATTCTTCCACAGAGGGTTTTTTGTTTACATATAGAAGCGTTTTAGAAGAACACAACGACAAAAAAACCGTGCCATTTCGGTTCGTGCGCTTTCGAGCGTACCCGAATTAAATATCCGGATATTCACGCTTTACCATACTCATTGGCTTGATCGAAAAACAATTTGACAAGTTCGTCTTTAAACGGATTTTCTTTGTGAATAATAAGAGAAGATAAAACTTCTAAATCTTCGTAGGTGATGTAGGCATCATGTTTTTCCAGTTCGGGAATAGTTAAGAGATTTTGATTGAACCATGTATCAAATTTCCGATAGCGTGCTTGTTGTTTGTTGTCACGAGTTTCGCAAATATAAAGGATGCTGTTTTCATGGTTCGACAAAAAAGTTTTTAATATTGTCACAACAGTAGCTTCGACACGATAATCTAAAGGTGGCGTTAAATTTTCTCCTAAATTGATGACGGAAATACTAAATTCAAATACCGAAAGATAAGACGGAAATCCGGTGAAATAATAAGAGCCTTCCGAAAACTTGACAAGATAATAAACACCGGTATCACTCAAAAACGAAAACCGTCACTTTGTTGATTGAAATTATACGGCAGATGCGTGTTCATACTGCTTATTAATATTTTTTTCTTTAAGTAATCGGTTAAGTTCTTCCAAAGAAATTTCACCCAACCAAAAGCGTTCTCGCAATCTTTTATGTTCAACCATTTTTTTTAAACCTTCCCCTAATGCCGAACCCGATTTTAAGTGAATGATAGGTATTGTTTCTGAATTTTTCATCTTTAATAAAAATTATTTTCACAAAAATAATACTTTTCAATAAACAAAGCGAAATTTTTTCTTTACCGTCACATACCTCACTATTTTAGAAGAACACGATGGCAAAAAAACCGCGCAATTTCGGTTTGTGCGCTTTCGAGCGTACCCGAATTAAATACCCGTTAATTCATAATTTGTACTTCTGCCGCCTGCTGCTTCTTTTTGTAAAATATTTTTTTGGATTAAATCCGTTATGTCGCGCAAGGCAGTATCCGGCGAGCATTTGGTAATTTTTGCCCATTTAGAAGAAGTAAGTTTGCCGTCGAAGCCGTCGAATAATTTATTGAGCATTAAAAGTTGACGGTCGCTGAGTCCGGTCATTCGATGAATTTCCCAAAATCTTGCTTTCATTAAAACTTTTCCTAAAATTGTATCCGTGTTCATTAAGGCTTGCATCAGACATTCCAAAAACCATTGTAACCAATCGGTAATATCGGATGTGCCTCTTTGCGATTTTTCGAGGATGGCGTAATAATCGTTGCGTCGGATGCGTATTTGTGCCGACATACTGAAAAAACGTTGCCGACTGCCGTCGGCTCTTGCTAATTGCATATCGGTCAACGCGC
>JAYTNA010000229.1:0-5163 GCA_043748865.1 Saprospiraceae bacterium | reverse complement strand
ATGTTCATCACGTCGTCATATTCCAATAAACGCTTGCGCATGCCGAAATTATTTTCTTCGACTTTTTTCTGCGCTCGTTCAATAGATTTTGTTACCATCGAGTGTTGAATCATTTCACCTTCTTTGTGTCCCATTTTATCCATCAAACCGGCAATGCGTTCCGATTGAAATAAGCGCATCAATTCATCTTCCAAAGAAATATAAAATTGCGTTGAACCCGGATCGCCTTGACGACCGGCACGACCGCGCAACTGTCTGTCCACACGACGCGAATCATGTCGCTCCGTTCCGACAATAGCTAAACCGCCGGCTTCTTTCACACCCGCACCGAGTTTTATATCCGTACCGCGACCTGCCATGTTTGTTGCAATCGTCACCGTACTTGCTTGACCGGCTGCTGCTACAATTTCTGCTTCGCGTTGGTGTTGTTTCGCATTCAAAACTTGGTGATCAATACCGCGCAATTTCAACATGCGCGAAAGAATTTCAGATTTATCAACGGATTTTGTACCTACTAATATCGGACGACCGGCAGCACGTAATGCGCCGATTTCTTCTACCATCGCGTTCAATTTTTCGCGTTCGGTTTTGAATACAACATCTTCCGAGTCTTTTCTTGTTATATTTCTATTAGTCGGAATGACGACGACATCTAATTTATATATGGACCAAAACTCGCCCGCTTCCGTTTCGGCAGTACCCGTCATACCGCAAAGTTTGTGGTACATCCGGAAATAATTTTGAAGCGTAATCGTCGCATAAGTTTGTGTAGTCTCACCGATTTTTACATTTTCTTTCGCTTCTAGAGCTTGGTGCAAACCATCGGAATATCGGCGACCTTCCATTACACGACCGGTTTGTTCATCTACAATTTTCACTTCACCTTCCACGATGATGTATTCAACATCTTTTTCAAAAAGTGTATAGGCTTTTAATAATTGATTGATACCATGCAAACGCTGGGATTTTATTGAAAACTCTTGTGCTAAAACATCTTTTGTCGCGTGTTTTTCTTCCGGTCCGATGGTTTTATCGGCATCAATTTCCATCATTTTTCCGGTAATGTCCGGCAACACAAAGAAATTGTCATCACCGTGACCTTTCGATAACCATTCCGCTCCGTATTCACTCAACTCAACATTTTTGTTTTTTTCGTCAATATGAAACAACAATGGCGCATCCACCAAACCCATACGCTTCGATTGCTCTTGCATATAATTGTTTTCGGTTTTTTGCAAAATTACGCGCACGCCGTCTTCACTTAAAAATTTTATCAACGGACGATATTTCGGCAAGGCGCGATAAGCACGCAATAAAGCCATGCCGCCTTCATTTTCTTCAACACCGGTGCTGCCGTTAGCAATCAAGCGTTTGGCATCGGTGAGATATTTATTCGCCAATTTTCTTTGTTCGTCAATCAATCTTTCTACTTCCGGTTTCAGAGCAATATACTCTTGTTCATCTTGACCCGCAGTTACCGGACCGGAAATAATTAAAGGTGTACGCGCATCATCAATCAAAACCGAGTCAACTTCATCCACCATCGCAAAATGATGTTTGCGTTGCACCATTTCATCAAGTGAATGCGTCATATTATCTCTGAGATAATCGAAACCAAATTCGTTATTTGTGCCGTAAGTAATATCACTGCGGTAAGCGCTTATTCTTTGCGGCGAATGTGGTTGATATTTATCAATACAATCAACTGTTAGAAATAAAAATTCGTAAATCGGTCCGTTCCATTCCGCATCTCGTCGTGCCAAATAGTCATTCACAGTGACGATATGCACACCTTCTCCAGTCAAACCATTTAAGTACGCGGGCAAAGTAGAAACCAAAGTTTTACCTTCACCTGTTGCCATTTCCGCAATTTTTCCGTCGTGCAAAACCATACCCCCAATAAGTTGCACATCATAATGCACCATATTCCAAACCACTTCACCACCGGCAGCCGTCCAACGATTTTGCCAAACAGCTTTGTCGCCTTCAATCGTGATATAATTTTTTCCTTTCGCAGCTAATGTCCTGTCGTGTTCGGTGGCAGTCACATCAAGCGTTGCGTTTTCCGTAAAACGTCTTGCCGTTTCTTTAACCACAGCAAAAGCCTCCGGCAAAATACTTTTTAAAACTTCTTCGATATGTTGATCGCGTTCTTCAATTAATTCATCAACTTGTTTGAAAAGCAATTCTTTTTCATCAAAATCTTCTGTTTCGATGGCAGATTGACGCACATTCGCAATATCTTCATCAATACCAACCAGGTGCTCTTTAATACGTGCACGAAAATCTAAAGTTTTTTCGCGCAACGCATCATTGGAAAGGGTACGATAGGATTCAAAATGCGCATTTATTTCACTTATAGGTTTGCTGTATAAAGCAATATCTTTATCGTTTTTGGATGCTCCGAAAAGCGGTTTTATAAAATCAAAAAAACCCATGATAATGGTTAATGGTTAATGGTTAGTGGTTAATTGGGGATTGGTTAGCTGGTCAATAATGATTAACCAATAAACCAATCACCAGTCACCAATAAACCAATTTAATTGCGCAAAGTTACACTTTCTATATGACGGTTTAAAATCAAATTCATTGTGCGAAATGTGTTCCGGTTTTATTTTTCTGCCAAATCGTCAGACATTTGTTATTTGCTGTTTAAAGAATTCTAAAACGTCTGGAAACTAATTATACTTTGTGGACTTTGTGTGTTAAAATTAAACACAAAGGACACAAAGGTCTTCACAAAGTTCACAAAGCAAATTACAAAATGTAGTTGAATGCAAATAAACGCCGGTTTTTATTTCGTACAATTTGTAGAAAGATTATTCATTATTCATTGTTCATTTATTTCAAGGCGCAAGTCTTTCAAGTACCCAAGTATTATTATTTTTTAAACGATAGACAATTCTATCGTGCAAGCGACTGCGTCTGCCTTGCCAAAACTCAATCATTGTGGGTTTTAAAATATAGCCGCCCCAATTTTCGGGTTTAGGTACGGTTGTATTTTCGGGATACATTTCTCGCGTGTGTTTTTCGGCATCTTCCAAAAATTTTCTGTCCGGAACAATTTCACTTTGAGGCGAGGATAAAGCGCCGATACGACTTGCGTAAGGACGCGTATTAAAATAGGTTGTCGCGATTTGTTCCGAAACTTTTTCTATCTTACCTTCAATGCGCACTTGTCTTTGCAGCTCAAGCCAATTGAAACACAAAGCGGCGTAATTATTTTTTTCTAACTCTCCGCCCTTACGCGATTTATAATTGGTAAAAAAGGTAAAACCCTCGGGTGATAAATCTTTTAATAAAACGACACGCGCCGATGGTTTTCCGGATTTAGTAGCTGTCGCTAAAACCATGGCGTTGGGTTCTAAAATTTCTGCTTTCAAAACATCGGCAAACCATTTTTCAAATTGTTGAATCGGATTGGGTAACACATCGCCGATGTCAAGCGATTGTAAGCGATAATCTTGGCGTAAATCTGCGATAATTGAGTTCATTTTTTATTTTTTAACTTTGTCGAGCGTTTCAAAACACATTATTGAAACAAACACGAACCTATTTTGTTTCACGTAATTTTTTCTGCAATTTTTATTACATTTGTAACGCCGAAGAATAAATTTCGCTCAACCAATTAATTTGTCAATACGGATCTACTTACACCATTACCCGAATAGATATGAAAAAAAATGTTTTTTTCCTATTTTGTTTTTTTCAAATTTGCAGGGTGTTTGCGCAAGCCGATAATAAAGCTGTACAATTCGATAGCTTGAGGCGCGTATTCGTTAATGCTCAAAGTGATACAGAACGTGTTGCGCTTTACGATAAACTCATGTCAACAGCACCGAGTAATAAAATCGGCGTTGAATACGGTATGAAAGGTTTTGAATTGGCAAAACGTATTCACTACGATAAAGGCATAATTCTTTGCGGAAATAATACCGGTTTTATAATGGTGGAATTGGATCATTACAAAGCCGTCCAAATACTTTTAGAAACCAAACAAACTTGTGAAAAAACGAACAACGAAATTGAATTAGGTCGAAGTTTAGGTTGCTTAGGCTATGCCTATAATAAATTTGATTTCAAAAAAGCCATTGCTTATTTTAGAGACTGTAAAAAAATGCTTGAAAAATTGAATGTCAGCCAAAGTTTTATGCCTATTAATGCGGCTATGGGTTATTGTTTTAAAGATTTTGGTATGACGGATTCTGCCTTAATTTATCTTCAAAAAGGTTATGAGTATTCTTTAAAATCACCGGATTTACTTAAACCAAATAGTTTTTATGTTCATTTCGGAGAGGTTTATTATAAAAAAGGGCAGCTTGATACCGCTTTAAGCTATTTTAGAAAATCAATTGCATCAGCAAAAAATAAAAATGAAGGACAAGCTGTCGGGCAAGCGAATTACGGTATCGCTCAGATTTTTCGCGACAGAAATCAAATTGATTCTGCCAAAGTGTATGCAAAAAATTCACTTGAGATTGAACAGGCGGCGAATAGACCTGTATATCTAATTAAATCTGCCAACTTACTTTACGAACTTAATAAAACCTCTAACACCGAAGTAGCCGATAAATATTTACTCATCGCCTTGAGTATGAAGGATAGTTTATTCAATCAAGAAAAAACAAGGGAAATGGAAAAATTTGCTTATGAACAACGCGAACAAGAAGCTTTGTTTCAAAGAAAAGTTGAAGCAAATCAAATTGAATCTCAAAATAAAATTAGAATTTATGTTTTGTCGGCAATTTTAACCGGATTGGGTTTACTCGCTTTTATTTTTTACAGAAATAATAAACAAAAACAAAAAGCGAATACGCTGCTTCAAAAACAAAAAGAAGAAATTCAAAATCAACGCTCGGAATTACAAAAATCTTTAGAAATTTTAAAAGCCACGCAAAACCAACTCATACAATCCGAAAAACTCGCAAGTCTTGGCGAACTCACCGCCGGCATCGCCCACGAAATTCAAAATCCTTTAAACTTTGTGAATAACTTTTCTGAACTGAATATTGATTTGGCGAAAGATATAAAAGATGAATTGCATAAACCGGAAATTGATAAACCTTACGTCGAAGATTTACTCACCGATTTAACCGCCAATCAAGAAAAAATAAATCACCACGGCAAACGTGCAGCAAGTATTGTGTCCGGTATGCTCGAACA
>JAYTNA010000228.1:0-4763 GCA_043748865.1 Saprospiraceae bacterium | reverse complement strand
CTGTCGTCTTCGATTCATAGTCGTTTGCAATACATTCCGAGTGAAATTAATTTTGAAATGCTGCGCTATACGCCTGAAACTGAAAAATTTAACAACGGTTTACAACCGGTTGCAGTTATTTTAGAAGGCATTTTTCCGAGTTTATTTGAAAATCGGGTAACACCCGAACAAATACAAGTTTTACAAAAATTGGGACAAAGCTTCAAAACCGTAAGTGCACTGACAAAAATGTTGGTAGTTTCTGATGGAGATATTGCACGCAATGATATTGATACAAAAAAAAATACGTCCATGCCACTCGGTTTCAATAAAGTGGAAGGACATAAGTTTGCCAACAAAGATTTTCTGCTCAACGCCATAGAATATATGCTCGACGACAACGGCATCATCGCCGCCCGGAGTAAAGATGTGCGTTTGCGTTTGTTGGATGCGCCGCGTGCGAAAGCAGAAATAAATTTTTGGCGATTTTTAAATATTGGCGTTCCGCTTTTATTACTTGCGATCGCGGGGTTTTTCTTTACTTGGCTGCGCAGAAGAAAATTTGCCGGCTAATTTAAACGCTTCTACCCTCTCGAATAATTCGGCGACTCTTTCGTAATCGTGATATTATGCGGATGACTTTCGGTAATACCTGCATTTGTGATGCGTACAAATTGTGCATTTTGCAAATCAGTAATAGTTGCCGCGCCGCAATAACCCATACTCGCACGTAAACCGCCGATGTATTGCACCATTACTTCTGCTAAAGAACCTTTATATGGTACACGTCCTTCAATACCTTCCGGTACTAATTTACTGATTTCATCTTCCATATCTTGGAAATATCTGTCTTTAGAGCCGCTGCGCATCGCATCAAGAGAACCCATACCGCGATAAATTTTAAATTTTCTGCCGTCTAAAATTATTGTTTCACCCGGTGATTCTTCAACACCGGCGAACAATGAACCTGCCATTACTGTACTCGCGCCGGCTGCAATCGCTTTCGGAATATCACCTGTAAAACGCACACCGCCATCTGCAACTACCGGAACTCCCGTACCTTTTAATGCTTGAGCCGCGTTATAAATTGCTGTGAGTTGCGGCACACCGACACCTGCAACAATACGTGTCGTACAAATAGAACCGGGACCGACACCCACTTTCACTGCATCAGCACCGGCTTTTGCCAATGCTAACGCGCCGGCACCTGTTGCAACATTTCCGCCAATCACTTGAAGATTCGGATGCCGATTTTTTACTCTTTTTACCGCATTTAATACTCCGGTATGATGCCCGTGTGCCGTATCAACAATGACGACATCAACGCCGACGTGAACGAGGGCATCAACACGCTCAAACAAATCGCCGGTAACTCCAAGTGCCGCACCTACTATTAAACGTCCGAAAGCATCTTTGCACGAATTCGGATAGTTCAACACTTTCATCATGTCCTTATACGTGATAAGTCCCACTAAATTATTGTCGTCGTCAACGACCGGTAATTTTTCAATTTTATTTTTTTGCAGAATATCTTTGGCGAGATCAAGTGTTGTTCCGACCGGAGCTGTAATTAAGTTATGTGTAGTCATCAACTCACTCACTAAACGCGCTGTGCTGCGCTCGAAGCGCAAATCGCGATTAGTCAAAATGCCGACTAATTTATTACCTTCGACAATCGGAATGCCGCCGATACTGTGCTGTTTCATCAATGCGTGTGCTTGACCGACAGTTGCGTCTGCACGCATCGTCACCGGATCAATTATCATCCCACTTTCCGAACGTTTAACGGAACGCACTTGATCGGCTTGTGCTTCGATACTCATATTTTTATGGATGATACCGATACCGCCTTGTCGCGCAATTGCAATCGCTAATGCTTTTTCCGTCACCGTATCCATCGCGGCAGAGACAAGTGGCGCATTTAAACGCAGATTTTTTGTAAATTGAGTTGAAATATTAACTTCACGCGGCAGCGTTTCGGAGTAAGCGGGAACGAGTAGAACATCGTCGTAGGTAAGTGCTTCTCCAAGAAATTTATTTGAAACTTTTTTTATCTTTTCCATTTGCAAAGGTAAAGCAAAAATTAAAAACCAAAAGTGAAAATGAAAAATATTTTTTTACTTTTGTATTTCATGTACAAAACGCAATCATCAATTCATGTTCGGCAAAAAACATTTTTATTTCCCACACGCACAATTTCTATATCTTTTCTTTTTATCGGCACATCAACTTATGAGTCAAAATTTAAGTACTATTTCTCTTAATGATTATTGGAATTTTAGACCATCCTCAACCCTATCCGCGCCTAATCGCGATGATATGGGACAGCAAATGTCGCTCGACGGTTATAATTCCGGTTTGCCAAATAGTATGATTAATGTACTTTTTGAAAAAAAAGTCATTGAGGATCCTTTTTATCGCGACAACGAGGAGAAATTAAAATGGTTGGAAAACATTAATTGGACATTTGAAAAGAAATTTGACGCAGACACTAAATTAATGTCAGCAAAAAACTCGGATTTAATTTTAAAAGGTGTTGATACTTATGCCGATGTTTTTTTGAATGATATTCTCTTGCTGAAACCTAACAATCTTTTTCGTACTTGGCGCGTGTCGGTAAATAATTTATTAAAACCAACGGAAAATATACTGCGCATAGAATTCAAATCAACCTTGACGAAAGAATCTTTCTTTAATGCCAATTCCTTTGTAGAGTATCCGGCAATTCCTCAAAACACGCGGATATTTACGCGAAAAGCCGGCTTTCATTACGGTTGGGATTGGGGTCCGCGTTTCGTTTCTGCCGCACTCGAAGATGTACATTTAGAAACTTGGGATCAATTTAAATTGGAAGATATTAATTTCAAACAAGTCAGTATCAACAGCGATAAAGCGATTATTCAGGCGCAAGTTTCAATTTTAGCTAATGTTTCAACGACCGCAGATATTAATATTCGTTTCGGAACTCAAACATTTACGGAAAAAAAAACCTTACAACCGGGTATCAATAATTATACGAAAGAAATTATTGTTCTTAGTCCGCAGTTGTGGTGGACACACAATCTCGGTACGCCTTATCTGTATGATGCCGTCGTTGATGTAGTTGCACCTTATAACAATTCGGTTTCAAGCAGACAAAAAATAGGTTTACGCACCATTGAACTTATACAAGAAAAAGATGCGAAAGGCGAAACTTTTTATTTCAAACTCAACGGGGTACCGGTGTTTGCTAAAGGCGCGAATCTTATTCCGCTTCATTTTTTTCAAGAGCGCGTCACACCGAAATTTACGGAAGAAATAATTCAATCAGCCGTTGAAAGCAATATGAATATGTTGCGCGTTTGGGGCGGCGGGATTTATCAGACTGATACTTTTTACGATTTGTGTGATGAGAAAGGTGTTTTAGTTTGGCAGGATTTCATGTATGCTTGTGCGATGTATCCAAATGACGAAGATTTTCTCTCCAATGCAAAAGAAGAAGCTATTGAACAAGTAAAACGTTTGCGGAATCACGCATCATTAGCGTTGTGGTGCGGCAACAATGAAATTGATGAAGCGTGGCACAATTGGGGCTGGCAACCGCGTTTTACGCCCGACCAAAAAGATTTTATTTGGAAAGGTTATGAAAACATTTTTAAAAAAATGTTGCCGGAAGTGGTGAAAGGGTATTCAAACAACACCAACTATCACGAAAGCAGTCCTCGATACGGGAGGTACGATAAAAAATCTTATACAGAAGGCGATAACCATGATTGGTTTGTGTGGCACGACGAAAAACCTTTTGAACATTTCGAGCAACACGTTCCGCGTTTTATGTCAGAGTATGGTTTTCAAAGTTTACCGGATTGGAAAACGATTGAATCTTTTACACAGCCCGCAGACAGAAGTTTGCAATCGCCGGTGATGTTATTGCATCAAAAACACGGAAAAGGTAATTCTTTGATGCGCAAATATATGGATCGACAATATAAAACGCCTAACTCTTTCAAAAATTTTGCTTACGTCAGTCAATTAGTACAAGCAGAAGGCATCAGAAAAGCGATTGAGGCGCATCGAAAACAAATGCCTTACTGTATGGGAACTTTGTATTGGCAGATGAATGATGTTTATCCGGTCGCTTCGTGGTCGAGTATGGATAATACCGGACGTTGGAAGGCTTTGCAATATTATGTACGCGATGCTTATAATAATATGCTTGTATCGCCGCAAGTAGAAAAAGATTCTTTTAAAGTAACTTTGGTGAGTGATTCTGCTGATGAAACAGATACGGAAATCATTGTGCAAGTCATGGATTTTTACGGGAAAACAATTTTTATGGATGGTAGAAGAGCACAGATAAAAAGTGGTGCACCGGAAATTTTTTACGGAAAAAAACTGGATGAAATACTTTTAGGCTACAATCCGGCTGCTAATTTCGTTATCGTCACTGTAATTCCTTATAATAAAAATAGAATTGAACGTACATTTTTTTTCACATCACCGAAAGATTTAGTTTTACCGACACCGAAATCCATAACACCGGTATTTTCAACAACGGAGGATGGCGTTTTAATAACTTTACGCTCGCCCGTTTTGCTGAAAAATATTTGCTTATCAACAAATGAAATCGGCTGGTTCGACAAAAATTATTTCGATTTGATTCCGAACAGAGAAACCAATATTTTATTCAAAACAAAATCTAAAATAGAAGATTTTAAAAAAAGTTTTGAATGGGTTTCTTTAGCAAACACTTTTTAATTGACAATTGTTAAACATTGCTATTCGAATGAGTAAAAACCTTTTGA
>JAYTNA010000227.1:0-11667 GCA_043748865.1 Saprospiraceae bacterium | reverse complement strand
GTACCTTATAAAATTAATTCACTCTTGTAGATTGTTGTTTTTTCACAAACACTTTTTTACCCGAAGGATCAGTGATAAATCGCCCGGTCGTGGTATCTTTAAGTATTACTTTGCTTGTGCTTGTATTCACAGCTGTTGTCGGTCCTTTAGTGCGGTCTGCTGAAGTGCGCGCCACAGACTCGCGGAGACTTTTTAATGTCGCTGCCGCTTTATTATCGGAAGCAGTCGGTGTTGAAGTGGTAGTAGTCTGCGTTGTTGTCGCAGGTGCAGTCATTGTTGTTGCTTTACTTGGAACCTGTTTTTTTACAGTCGTTACCGTAGTTGTTGTCGTAATAGTTTGAGCGGGCGCAGTTTGCGCAGATGCGAAAGTGCCGGAAATCAACATCAATACCGCTGCTATTAAATTTTTCATTCAGAAAAAAGGTTTGTGATAAAATTAAAAGATAAAATTTATAATGTTTTATTAAAAACAACCTGTAAAAATAATACAGTTAAGAGGTTTTAAAGAATAAAAAGTACATTTTATTTCATTAATCTTTAGTTAATGGATGAGGCACAAATAAAATTTATGTCTGAATCAGGATTTGCAGGATTTTAGGATAATAAGGATTTTTCTTGTATTTGTCTGAATCAGGATTTGCAGAATTTTAAGATTATAAAGATTAAAAAAACAACGAAAAAAAATCTGATAATCCCATCAATCCTAAAATCCTGTAAATCCTGATTCAGACCAAGCGTAACAGGGTAAAAGCAAACAAGCCTAATCGTATCCGGACACAACGCGAAAACCTAAGTTGCTGAGGCGATCGTCAGGATCGTTAACGCTGCGGCTGGACACACGACAGTCGTAATTGCTGCTGTCCCAAGACCCGCCACGAACCACGCGGATGTCTTTTTCTGCATCTTTTTCGAAAAACGGGTCGGTAACAATACCTTTCGCCAAACATTCGGCGTAAAATGTTTTGCTGTATTCATCGCTACACCATTCCCAAACATTGCCGCTCATATCGTACAAACCTAATTCATTCGCTTTTTTTGTCTTTGCAGTGTGAGTGCGCGATCCGGAATTATCGGAATTCCAAGCTACTTTATTTAAAACAGAATCTCCGCTATATTTAAAGCCGTGCGATTTATTTCCGCCGCGTGCCGCAAATTCCCATTGAGCTTCTGTCGGCAACTTATATTTCTTTTTTCGATGTTCGCTTAACCATTTTAAATAAGCAACCGCATCATCCCAACTGACATTAACAGCCGGATTGTCACCCGCAAATTGCCAACTTGGAGCTTCTATGTGACCATGTTCGGCTTTGGCATATAGATTGTATTGCCAAAAAGTTGTCTCAGTCTCTGCTATTTTAAAACTACCGACTTTAACGGCGTGCACAGGTTTTTCATCATTATAATCATTGCTGCCCATCGTAAAAGTATCACTTTCCACACTTATCATTTTCGGATAATAACGTTCTTCCAAAAAACTAAACCAAGCAGTGTCGGCATTTTTAATGGCTGACAATAAATTATTTCTGTCTTTTCCGACGGTGATGTTTATGAGTTGCAGCGTTTTATCGGCGGCATCAAGCGTATCGGTCTCGGTATAAAAATACGCAATTTCAAGCACACATTTAGTGAGTTCATCTTTTTTGCTTTCCACATTCAAACTCAAAGCCGTTTGACATTTTTCAAAAGCGGCATCGTATTCCAATTCCAAAATATGTTGGTCAATATCTTTTAAATATGATGTGACCACGCGCGCGTTTGCAGCTTGTGCTTCGTTCAACGCAAGTTTTGTTTTGGCTTGTTCGGCACGGGCTGTATCTTCAGCTGCTTTTGCTTTTTTAAAATTTGTTTCTGCTTGTTTTAGAGCATCGGTAGCGATACCGGTTTGCGTGTTAGCTAATTTTAGATATTTTTCAGTTGCAATACGTGCCATTGTTGCAGAATCTGCACTGAGTTGTGCTTTAATAGAACTTTGTTGTGCTAATTTTAAATTTGTTTGAGCATTATTTTTTTGTGAAACAGCTTCGGTTGTTGCGTCTGTTGCTAATTTTGTTTGTTGCCGTGCGTAAAAACCAAAAAAAGCCGACACCAAAAACAAAACGCCGGCAGCAATCGCCAAAACTGTTGCGCGTTGTCGTCCGCGTTTTTCGGTTGCTGCTCTTGCGTTTGCTTCCGTCAATTCTTTTTCTCTTGCGGCGTTTTCGGCTGCGATGCGTTTTTGTTTTTCAATTTCCGTAAAAAGTGCTTTACTTTTCAAAACCGGTTCAATCAAACGGTCGTGCGAAAGTTCATAAGTATCTCCGCCACGACTGCCGACTTCACGGCGCAATAAATGGACGTTTACCAAAGTCTCTAAAAGTTTTTTGAGTTTGTCTTCTTCGGCTTGTCCGCCTTTTGCAAATTTAGCTTTCAATGAAAGTTCGTGCAGTGTCACGCGCACACCTTTTCCGTCGCCGGAGTCAATCACCAATTCATCTTCAATGAGTCTGTGCGCCAAATCTTTATCCGGAATACGCGCGTCGTCGAGTTGCGTGTTGTAGTATTCATCAATAATGGTTTTGAGTTTTTCGGGCGGCGTATCGGCGGCGGTGATAGATGTAGCGGTTGATTGCGTTATTTTATTTTCAAAAGCCTGACAGAGCGTTTGCAATTGAATGGCTTCTATGCGTCCGTCCGCGTCTTTTTCTTTTAAAAAACTGATGATATTATCTAACGCGCGCGGCTCATAACTAAATGGCGGCGTTTTATAATCGCCGATGACTTCAGCCGGCAAAGTGATGCCTTTTCGCGCATCGGCTTCAATGAGTGCGTTGAGTTCGTAACAATGGCGCAAAATATCGGGTAGCACATCAGAAAGTTTATCCAACAAGTGCATCCTATCGGAACGAATGGCGAACAGCACTTTAATATCGGCGGGTTCGTACAAGATATCTAAATCCGCTTCCGATAAATTCAGCGATTTAATTTTATCTTCAAAACGTTTCGGCAAGCCTGAACGCAGGAGTTCGGACAACTGATTTTTAAAACTTTCTATATCGCGTTCCGAGTAGGTAAATAATTCTTCAAATTGATCGAACACCAATAAAAAACTTTTTTTCTTTTCCGTCAGTTGTCGTGCTTTAGCAGCAAACCACAAAGTATTGTCGTTGACGGCTTCCATGGCACTTTTGCGCGTCAGCATTAAAGCGGCGAAAGTTTTTTCGATAGGTGTATCGTTGTCGTTATTATTTTCGGTTTTATTTTCAGTTTTATTTTCATTGAGGGCATTGAAACGAATGGCGAACACGTCAGCAATTTTTCGCGTTTCGACTTTCGGTTTTATGCTCGCATTGAGCAGCGACGATTTACCGAGTTCGGATTTCCCATACAAGACCACCATTTGTTGAAACCGAATGAGTTTCAGCAAATCGTCTGTTTCCATATCGCGCCCATGAAACAGATTTATTTGTTCAGCGGTAAACGGTTGGGTGCCCGGATACCGATTTTTTTGGTTATAGTTCATAATCTTGTTTCGGGTCTATATTTTACTTTGCACGTCAGCCTGATCTAAATAATACAACAACGATTTAATAATGCGATTACGTTCAATTTTACTTTCTTGAAACGTGAGGATATCTTTATCCCGCTCTAATGTATGAAAATTGGCGGAAGTCATTGTCAAACCTCCAACTAAATTTTTATTGGGTGGTTCTTGTGTATTTACCCGCGTCAAGAAATGATTGATGCACGATTTAATATCGCCGCGCAATAAAAAGCGATAAATATTTTGCAAATCCCGATCTATGTATGCTCTGACCTCCATGCCCGGCTTGTTCAGAATATCATTGTCTTCGCAATACTTATAGAGTTCTTCAATGACTTCGGTATGCGCTTCTTTCACGAAATGAAAACCCAATTCGTGTGTAAATAATTCTTGCATCCGCGTTTCTTTTTGTTCCGACAGCGCGAAACGCTCAGCTTCATCACTTTTTTTTGTGTATTTCGATAGTTTTTGCAAAAGCAATTGCATATACCATTTTTCAAAAGGAACGCCGATAAATAAAAAACAATCGGCTTCGTGCAGCAATTCATGCAGCCATTCATCTTTATTTTCAAACAGTGTTTTCAGAAAATCGAAGAGATCGTTGTGCGTCAATACCAAATTATCCGGCGAAGCCATATTGCCGAGCAAATTTAAAATCAAAGGTTTTTCTTTAGATAACGACATTTTGGGGTCTAATTTATCGTCCATTGATTGGCGAAACACATAGTTGATTTTTACAAAATCTAATCCGGCAGCTTGAAAATTCTGCACCAACAAATCATCGAAAGTTAAGTTGACGATAGCGAGAAAAGGCAGATGCACCAATTTTTGTAATTGCAGATGCGTTAAAGACCAATCGGTAGATGTATCGCCGTAAAACGTCTTCAATTTATCCGTAAATTGCAAACGTCTGGCTTTTTTTCAAAAAGCACCAACCCGTCATCGGCATAAAATTTTCTGACAACGGCGGTATCACTCGTAGTAGCCGACCACATGGCATCTTCCACCGTTTGATTTTCGCCGAAAGGATAGGCATCCGGCCCAAGGAATAAAACGCAGCGTTTGTTTTTTATGGCGGGCTTCAACACCGCCCAATCAATTTCTTCGGTCATCGTATTGTTATTGTTTCGTGTGTTTTTTGGAAAATTATTTTTTGCTGTATAAAAGTAAAATATATTTTTGAAAGCATCCAATTTTTTTAAAATATTTTTTAAAAATGTTTTTTAGTAGCTATTCAGGTTGTAATTCGAGCGTTAAACAACCGCGACTATTTAACGCTCGAATCTAAAATGTCTGGTAGAAATGCAACAAAAATTAAAAATGTGCGTACACGTTGAGTTGCATTGAGTTGCCGATGTAATTTAGACAACTGTATTTCTTGAAATTCCATTCCTTTATGAGTGGTATAATTTTTTGGAGTAAAAAATTAAATAAAAAAAATGAAAGCTATCTATTTAATAAAATATGGTAACAGTGATACTGCCTTTGAAATAAAAGAAACACCCATCCCGAAGGCCAAAAAAGGCGAAGTAGTGATTAAAGTTGCTTGCTTTGGCCTAAATTTTGCCGATGTGGTAGCACGTCGCGGATTATATCCGGATGCGCCAAAAAATCCGGCAATTTTGGGTTATGATGTTGCGGGGATTGTTTCAGAAATCGGCGAAAGCGTTACAAATTTAAAAGTCGGACAACGTGTAACTGCTATGACGCGCTTCGGCGGTTATGCCGAGTATGCGAAAACAAATGATACAGCCGTTGCTGTTATTCCTGATGCGATGGATTTTGCCACTGCAACTACTTTCGGTGCGCAAGGTTGTACTGCTTATCATTGCGCTTTTGAAACTGTGGTACTGCACGAAGGTGATCGCGTTTTAATTCATGCGGCTGCCGGCGGTGTCGGTGCGCTTTTAGTGCAAATGGCAAAGTACAAAAAATGTTTTGTTTATGGCACGGCTTCAACATCGAAAATGGATTATTTGAAACAAATCGGCGTTGATGTTGCAATAGATTATACGAAAGAAGATTTTTATGAAGTGATTAAAAGTAGCAGTGAGCAATTAGCTTTGAGCAATGAGCAATTAACTTTGAACAGTGAGCAAAGTTCTAATGGCTCAAAGCTCACGGCTCAAAGCCTAAAGCCAATTGACGTTGTATTTGATAGTCTTGGCGGACAAACTTTTAAAAAGAGTTTTAAATTGCTTAATTCCGATGGAAGAATAGTAACATTTGGCGCAGCAGAACAAATCAATGGGAATAAAACGAGTAAGTTAAGCGGATTAAAATTGGCATGGGGTTTCGGAATCTTTTCGCCGATACAATTGCTCATGACATCGAGGGCTATTATTGGTGTGAATATGCTGAAAATTGCGGATAACCAACCGCATATAATCAATCGATGTTTGAATGGAATTATTCAACTCACAGATGCGGGTCTTATAATACCAAAAATTGCTAAAATTTTTATGGCAGATAAAATTGCAGAAGCACATGATTTTTTAGAAAGTCGGCAATCTATCGGGAAAGTTGTGGTGCAGTGGTAAGAATTTTTTGAATTTAAAAAATCGGTAAATTAAAAAACCACGTTGATGAAATTCACCAACGCGGTTTTTTTTATGAGTCTTAGAAAATTAATTCACTTTTAAGTGATGATCTTTTTTCAAATACACTTTTTTACCGGCAGCATCAATATAATATTGACCGCCTTTAGGTCCAAGGTAAACTGTCCGTCCTTTGGCATCATTTCCGATTACTTTGCTTGTGCTTGTATTCACACCCGCTGCCGGTCTGTTATTAGAAGCTGTTGGTGCTGAAGTCGTCGTCGTTGGCGCAGCCGTACCGGTAGTTGAAGCTGTCGGTCTGCGATATTTACGCACTCTCTTTACCGGCGCAGTTGTACCCGTAGTTGTTGTTGTCGTTGTCGTTGTCGGTACTGTTTGAGACGTAGTAACCGGCGCAGTCGTCGTGGCTTTACGAGGTCTTCCAACGTGTTTTTTTACAGTTGTTACCGGAGTAGTTGTCGTCGTCGTCGTAGTTTGAGCGGGCGCAGTTTGCGCAGATGCGAAAGTGCCGGAAATTAACATCAATACCGCAGCTATTAAATTTTTCATTCAGAAAAAAAGTTTGTGATAAAATTAAAAAATAAAATTTACAATGTTTCATTAAAAACAATCTGTAAAAATAATACAGTTAAGACGTTTCCAAAGAATAAAAAGTACATTTTATTTCGTTAATCTTTAGTTAATGGATGAGAAACAAATAAAATCAATCGTCAGTCTTATTTATTTATCATTCTTAATATTCAAAATTGCCAAACGTCGAGGTGTTTAACAAAAATTTTTGCTAAATTTTCGGCATCCGAAATACCGCGATGTGGTGTACCCGTAAATTCAAACCCTTCGTGTTCTACTATTTTTTTTAATCCGACAGGGAAACGCAAACGTTTATGTTTATGGTATTGATCTTTCAAATTGATGTGTTTTTCTAACCAATGCGTTTCTACGTGGTGCAGTTTACAATCTTGAATCAATTGATTTTTATCGAACGCCCCCCAAGAACAGAGTAAAAAATCTTCACCGTCATACAATTCACCCCAATCTATAAAATCTTTGATTATCGCCGGAAAAGTGGGTGCGCGATTAACCTCAATTTGCGAAATAGTTGTCAACCGTCGACAAAAATCAGATAAAACCGGATGCATAATCGGTCGAACAAAGCTGCAAAAATCGCCGACAAAACTTCCGTACTCATCTAATAGAACAGCACCTATTTCAATTGTTTCGCGCTCTGCATCTAATTCTTTTGTTTGCCAGCACGTACACTCTAAATCAAAGATGATGTAACGCATTGTATAGGTTATGAGTTTGAAGAATAAAATTTCGAGAAATCACGAAAAGCTTTTGTAAAGACGAATGTACTTCTTTTTTATTTTTATGGCAGAAACAGGCATATAAAAATGATGCAAAAAAAGCAAAATTTTATTTTATTCGATAGATTTATCCGAAAAATAATAATATTTTAATTTGGGTATAAATAACAATGAAAAAAAAATAATTTATTGATAAAAAAAATTAAAAAAAATAGTTTTTATCAATAAATAAACTTATTTTTACACGAGAATTAAATTTCCAAACAGGCAATAGAACGTTATTAACTATTTTACAAACTCTAAACAACTTTAATGTATGAAAAACACTTTCACCTACGCCTTAACAGGCGTTGCTATGGTAACACTCTTAGCTTTCTCGTTTAACGATGACTTGGCAAAAAAAATTACGCCAAATAATGCTTTAACTCCGCGTGAAAAACGCGAAGGTTATAAACTTTTATTCGACGGAAAAACATTGGAGAATTTCCGAAATTTCAAAAAACAAACCATCGGTATAGATTGGATTATTAATGATGAAGCGATTTGTCTGAACGCGCACGAACTTAAACCGGGACAGTGGCAAGCAGATGGAGGAGATCTTATTACAAAAGAAAAGTACGCCAATTACGAATTAAAAGTGGATTGGAAAGTCACACCTTGCGCTAATTCCGGAATTATTTACAATGTACAGGAATTAGATTCAGCGAAATATGTTTGGCACACCGGACCGGAAATGCAAATTTTGGATAACGCTTGTCATCCCGATGGTAAACTCGAAAAACACCGCACCGGCGATTTATATGACTTAATTAAGAGCAGTAAAGAAACCGTAAAACCGGTCGGCGAGTGGAATCATGTCATACTGCGCCAACAAAACGGTTTTGTTAAACAGTTTTTAAACGGCACAAAAGTAGTGAGCGTACAAATCGGCAGTCCTTATTGGAATAAATTAGTGGCGGGGAGTAAATTCAAATCTATGCCTTATTTCGGAAAATTTAAAGAAGGGCATATTGCTTTACAAGATCACGGCAATAAAATTTGGTTTAGGAATATAAAAATAAAAACGCTTTAATTTAAATGGCGATGGACGATGGAAAACGGACGGTAACAATAACATAAATTAATTTGTCTATTATCCATCGTCTATTGTCCATCGTCAGTACTCACCTAAATTTAAGTTCCGGTAGTTTTTTGAAAATTGCATACGATCTCAAATAATTTCGATACTCGATAGCCGGAGAACCATATAATTTGCTGTTATCCGGTACAGAACTCGCCACACCGGATTGTGCTTGAATTTGAACGTGATTTCCAATCGTCAAATGTCCGACAATACCGACTTGTCCCCCGATGCGATTGAATTTACCGATTTTTGTACTTCCGGCAATGCCGGTTTGTGCCGCAATAACTGTATGTTCGCCAATTTCTACATTGTGCGCAACATGAACTAAATTATCTAATTTCACACCTTTTCTAATGATAGTTGCGCCGATTGAACCTTTATCAATCGTAGAATTGGCACCTATTTCAACGTCATCCTCGATTATGACGTTGCCGACATGGTTTATTTTTTTGTAAGAACCATCGGCTTGCGGTGCAAAACCAAAACCATCACTGCCGATAACCGCTCCGGCGTGTATAATTAAATTATTTCCAAGCACACAATCCGGATAAATTTTTACACCGGCATACAACAACACGTTGCTACCGACAACTGTATTTTTTCCGATAAAAACTTGCGGATTGATTACAGCATCGTCACCAATCACAACATCCGATTCAATTACTGCAAAATCGCCGATAATAACGCGCTCGCCAATTTTCGCCGTCTCGTGAATACTTGCGCGCGTGGAAATTTCAGATGTATCTGTGCGTTTTTTTTCGCCGAATTTTTCTAAAAGTACTGCCACTGCCTCATAGACATCTTGCACCCTTATAAGCGTAGCAGTTATTGGTTGTTTGGGTAAAAATTTTTTATTCACCAAGAGTATGGATGCTTGAGTGGAATAAGCATACTGCTCATATTGGCTGTTACCGAGAAAACAAATATCGCCTTTTTTGCCCGATTCAATTTTACCGGGTTGCGTTACAGTGGTGTTACCGTCACCGTCAATTTCACCGTTTAAAAGTATTGCTAAGTCATTCGCTGTTATTTGCATTCTGCAAAATTAGATAATACCGATTTACAAATCTTACAATCGCAAAAAAAATTTTATTTTTTCAAAATTTTAAAATAACTTTGGTTTACTTTTGTATTTATTACTCTTTTTATTATTTTTTTGTGTGACACTATAACTAAAACACTTTATTATGAAACAGGTACTATTTTTTCTTTTTGCAATTTTAAGTATTTTCGGTGTGCAAGCTCAAGATATTTATATTCGATATGACAACCAATTAATGGACAAGTTGGAATATAAATACGTAGAGCCTAACGCTACAACTACTGCAATTTACAGCAGTTACCGCCTCACGCACGAACAAGGAGCTTTTACTTTTCTGCAAGCCGGTGTCGAAAATGTCAAATTAATTGATAACGTTTCTATCTCTCCCGTTGACGTTCACGATGTGCGTTTTGATGTCAATACGATTGAACAAATTAATGAAGGCAACAGAAAATTATTTCTTTGCCGAAAATTTAATGATGAATGGGCATTATTGCACATCGGCTCTGTAGAGCGTATTGATGTTACTCAAAATATTATTTTTGCTTACGGTCCCGATTTCGATTTTAACATCAACCCAAGTTCTCAACTTGTAGGAGATAATTTATCAACACGCTATGCTAATATTGAGTCTACAAAAGCTTCAGTTTTTTATCTCGGACAAACGCAGGCGTGTAACACCACGGCATACCACCTCAAAAAAAGTCCTTCAAAGACTTACTTGGAAGAAGTCAATTTATTGATTTTGCCGGCACTCGGTATCATTCGCAATCAAACACCGGATGGAAAAATTTTTGAATTAACTGACGTTAATGGAAAAGATGTTTGTTCTTATTTAAGTTCAAATAATATGGCGAATCAACCTGTTGTTCCTAATAATAACGATATTGTTGTCAATGATACACCCACCGATTATGGAACTGTTGTCGTGCGTACAAAAACAAGTGATGATGTTGTTGTTCAAGATAACGGCGTATCATCACCGGACTATTTCAATACAAACACCAACCGAATAAACGACAATGTAGTTGTCAGCGATAATGTAGTTGTAAGTGACAATCTTGCAACAACTAATAATCCGTGCGGGAACAAAATAACTGAAGATGACGAACACATCGTCAAAAAAGGTGAAAATTTATTGGCTATTGCGCGTCAGTATGGTGTAACGCTTGCTGATGTAAAAAAATGGAATAATCTTTCTTCGGATATGATTTATCCTTGTTCGGTTTTAAAAATAGCCCGGCAAGAAAGCGACATTACTTCAGCCGATAGTGTTCAAAATGCTTCAAGTATTCCGAGCGATTACGAAATCAAAGTGACAAAAAAATCACTCGTCGCTGAAGAACCGATTACTACCGATGCGTCTATTCAGGTTAAAACACCCGACTGTGTCAATGTTGCCGGTGCCGACGAACACGTTGTGCAACAAGGTGAAAGTTTATTTGGCATTGCGCGCATCTACGGTTTAACTGATAAACAACTTTTGGTTTGGAATAAATTGAGTTCTTCTAAAATTTATCCTTGCTCAGTTTTAAAAATTGCCGGAGCTAATAATAGTACTGCTATCCCGATGTCATACAATACCAAAGTGGTGGTTAAATCTTTGGCACCGACAAAAAAAAGATTGAAAAAATCGGCGATAAAAAAATCTGTACCGGAATTCGCCGGAAAATCTGTTAAAGTAAGAGAAGGCGTTGTGGTTACGAGCAAAAGTGCCGGTGTAAGAAAAGGAACGGGCTTGCACGTCGTTCAGAAAAGCGAAACGGTAAGTACCTTATCTAAACGTTTTGAACTCACGGAATCTTATTTTCGTGATTTAAACGGATTAGATAAAAATGAAAAATTAGAACTCGGACAAGTTGTACGGATTCAAAAAAATTGCCCTTGCGATGCGTCCGGAATGCCGATTGCAGTTTCAAAATCTGCAGCACCAACATCTTATGCTACAGTTTCTGTAAGATCGAAATCCGTTAATCCGGAAAATAATAGTCTTGCAGCCGATAATGAAACTATATCTAATACGGTTTACAGACAAAAATATCACGTTGTTCAGGAAAATGAAACGTTGTATTCTATTTCAAAAAAATACGGCGTAAGTATTGAAAAACTGATGGCAT
>JAYTNA010000226.1:0-4019 GCA_043748865.1 Saprospiraceae bacterium | reverse complement strand
TTGACTCGGCGCAAATTATTTTATCACATGTTACGCACGGTGTAGTATTGGCAGAAAAATATAATTTGCCGCCGGTGATTATTGATTTTATAAAAACGCACCATGGCACTACTTCTGTCGAGTATTTTTACAGAATGGCAGTGCGCGAACAAGGCAGCGAAAAAACCGATAGAAAATTATTTCAATATACCGGACCTAAACCGCATACAAAGGAAGAAACCATTTTAATGCTCGCCGATACAATCGAAGCCACTGCTAAAAGTACACCGCTAAAAACTTTATCTGCTATAGATGATTTAGTGGAGCGGATGACACGAGATAAAGACGCGCACCAACAATTTACGGATTCGGAAATCAGTTTTTCGGAATTGCAAAAATGTTTGGCAAGCTTTAAACAAACTTTGACGAGTATGTATCATTCAAGAATTGAGTATCCGAAAGAGAGTTGATTTGTTAAGACATTCAACCAATGAAGCAATCAAGCAACCGATTAATCTAAAATAGTCAATACAGTTCAATAAATCGCAAAAATCGGATTAACTTTCGAAGAAAACATACCTGTACATTTGTATTGTATTAAAAATCAAATTTTCTTTACAAAAACAATAAAAAAATGGGTACGCAACAAGAAACAATGGTTCCTACAATGGTTCCTACGATGCAGCCGAATGCTGCACATAAAGAAATCCCCGGTAATCCATCAACGGCAACAACAAGTAAAATTAAGTTAAGAACGAGTTTAAGAGGCAAACCGCTCAAAGTATTGAGCAAAGCAGATTGGCATTTTTGGAAGTACAACGGTTATGTCATTATAAAAAATGCAGTGCCGAGAGAACAAGCATTACGAACCGCGGCATTTATTTGGGAATTTGAAGAAAAAAATCCGAGTAATATTTCTACTTGGTACACAGAGCCACGCGCCGAAATGAAAATGAAAGAACTCACCGGTACGGGTATGATTGAAGTGTATAATCATCAGCACTTATGGAACAACCGGCAAATGCAGCGCGTGCATGATGCGTTTGCGGATATCTGGGGAACGGAAAAACTTTGGGTCACAATTGATAGAGCGAATTTGAATTTACCTTTGCGTCCGGGATCATCTTATAAAGGTTTTATTCATTGGGATTATGATCCGGAAACGAAACCGCAAAATGTGCAAGGAGTTTTGGCACTCGCCGACCAAACCGATGAAAATATGGGCGGCTTTCAATGTATTCCGGAATTGTTTCGGACTTACGACACTTGGAAACTCACACAGCCGGCAGACAGAAATCGTTTCAAGCCGGACACCACCGGTTTTGAAGATAAATTGGTAAAAGTAAAAATGGAAGCCGGCGATTTATTGATTTTCAACAGCAGTCAGCCACACGGTATTCGTCCGAATTGGTCCGATAAAGTGCGCATTGCGCAATATATTTCGATGATGCCGGCGGAAGAAAATAATATGCCACTGCGCGAATGGCGTATAAACTCGTGGAAAAATCGCATCGCACCCGAAGGCTATGCTTTTCCGGGCGACCCGCGCAATTGGGAGCAAACGAAATATGATAGAGCAGTTTTGAATGATTTAGGTAAAAAAATATTGGGGCTGGAAAAATATTAAACTGGTTGGTTAGTTGGTTAGTTGGTTGGTTAGTCAGTTAATCCAAATATTTGGAACCAAGCGACTAAGCAACCAACTAATCAACTAATCAACTAATCAACTAAAATTTATGACTACTACGCTTAACAACGGCATTTCAATGCCACTTTTAGGTCTTGGTGTGTATGATATGTATGGCGCAGAAGCAGAACGCGCCATATCTAATGCTTTAGAAATTGGTTATCGCTTGATTGATACTGCCGCGATGTATAAAAATGAAACAGAAATCGGCAATGCTGTTCGACAAAGCGGAATTGCGCGTCAAAATATTTTTATCACTACTAAAGTCGATAATACCAACCAAGGTTATGACAAGACTTTGCGCGGATTTGACGCAAGCCTAAAAAAAATTAATTGCGATTATATTGATTTGTATTTATTGCACTGGCCACTCAAAGCGACACGAAAAGATACTTGGAAGGCTTTGGAAAAACTTTATTCAGATAAAAGAGTGCGGGCTATCGGTGTTGCTAATTATTTAGAACCGTTTTTGAATGAATTGGAAACTTATTGTGAAATTGTGCCGGCAGTGAATCAAGTGGAATTTAGTCCGTATTTATTTCTTTCGAATTTGTTGCAACATTGTCAAAATAAAAAAATTCAACTTCAAGCCTATACGCCTTTGGTGCGCGGATTGCGGATGAATGACCCGAAACTTTTAGTCCTTGCTAAAAAATACGAAAAAATGCCGGCACAAATTATTTTGCGTTGGGCTTTGCAGCATGGTGTTTCTACTATTCCGAAATCATCGAACCTAAAACGATTGAAAGAAAATTTTGATGTTTTTGATTTTGAAATTTCTATTGCGGATATGAAGAAAATGGATACTTTCAACGAAAATTTCAGAGTCGTTGAGAGTCCGATGGAGTTATTTTGATAGACTTACTGACGTTAGACTTACTGAAACTGGACTTATTTATCCATTATCAATAAGTCTAACGTCCGGTGTCTAATTTTTTCCACTCAATATTTTGAATTTCATTTTCGAGCCAATTTTCAAACATCGTTAATTCTTTAGGTGCATCGTAATTATTGGCGACGCGATTACCTTTTTTTCCCGTGCGTACATAACTAATCGTTGAAGGAATATCGGTAAGGGTACTGCCATCAACAGGGTATTTTTCGCTGAACGAATTGAAAGCGCATTTACCGGCTTCTTGCTGAAGACGAGAAATAAAATCGTTAGAAACGTGCGCTTCGAACTTTCCAATTTTTTCTACAAAAGCAAAACCGGTATAGGTCGCCGTTCCGTTGTCAAACACTTTCAATTCATACGAGGGACATTTGCCGAAACAAGGTGTGCGTTTTAACATCGCTACAACGTTTTGTTCAATATCGGAAGGCATCGTAGATTTTCCGGTCGTTGAGGGTTTAAGATTAGATACAGGCGTTGAAGCAGGTTTCATAACATCGGTCGTATTTTTATTGCCGGCATTAGTTGTTGAAATTTTTTTGCTGCAAGCAAAAAATATTAAACACGACAGAAAAATAAAAGAAAAAATTTTTTGAAACATTTTTTTATTTTTTTATTTTTTTGAAAAAAATTTTCACTCACAAAATTAATCTTAAAAACACTGATTCAATATTTTTTTTCAAAAAACTCGAACATAAAAATTGAGCGCGGCATTTTTCATTTTTCATTTTTCACTATTCCGGTAAACACTTCACGCCTAATTGTTTCATTCTGCTGATGCCGGTATCTAAAAAATCACCTTGACCAACAAACTTACCGTCTTGAATTTCAAAATTCCAAACTTCATCCCATTCAATTTTTTTTCCGGTAGGTGCAACATCACGCAATTCATTTTCATCGTATTTGCCGACGTGTTTAGCACTTACTTTCAACCATAGAATTGCTTCGTTTTTATTGAAAGCTAAATGTTTTATCGCAATTTTATATTCTGCAAACGCTTTTCGGAATTTATAATGCGATTGTATTGCCCGCTCAAAATTAGACGGCGGAAAATAAGCAGGAATTTTTTTTTGCCAATCTTTTGATTGGAAATCCGATAGATAAGACGTAATAAAAGTTTTCATCGCATCTTCTTTAGACACAACGGTTTGTAGTTTCGGTTGCTCGGTCGAAATAGTTTCTCTTCTCAGAATCGGTGTTGGCGAATCAATCGTTTTACTGAATCCCAAATAGTAAACTCCGATGACTATTAAAAATGTGGTGGCTAAAGCAGCAACTTCTAAAAGAAAAGATGTGGAATTTAATTTTTTCATGCCAAATAATTTAGATGATAATTGAACGAGTCGTTTCATTCTTAGATGCTAATATAATTGGTTTTGGTGCGCACATTCAAAATAAATTTCTCGCAAAGACGCCAAGTCGCTAAGATTTTTATTTTTTTGGCGACTTAGCGTCTTTGCG
>JAYTNA010000225.1:0-3434 GCA_043748865.1 Saprospiraceae bacterium | reverse complement strand
GCCGCCGGTATTTGCAAATATACCTGCACCGGTAATTATCGAATGTAGTGATGCTTTACCAACGGCTCAACCGACAGCAACAGATGCTTGTTCACAAGTAACTATCACATCAAAAGATTCGAACCAAGTTGTTGATGCGTGTAATAAAATTATCACGCGCACTTGGAGTGCTACTGACGCTTGTGGCAATATAGCAACGGCAACGCAAATCATAACGATTCGCGATACAAAAGCACCGATATTCAATAACGATGTGCCAAAAGCTTTAACGGTAAGTTGCAACGCAAATATACCGGCTGTAACTACACCTACAGCAATTGATAATTGTGATGCTTCTCCGAAAATTACTTTCAGCGAAGTGCGTGATAATCAAGGTACTTGTTTGTCGCATATCACAAGAACTTGGGTGGCAACGGATAAATGCGGTAACGCGGCATCTGCCATTCAAATCATCACGATTAAAGATACAGTTCCACCGGTGATTACGCCGACGCACGCTTTACTCGCCGGTCATGTTTCGGGTGATACAATTTCAATGAATTGCGATAATTTAGTAGTGCTTGACTCAACGGCAGTAAGCGCAGTGGATAATTGTAACATGGCTTTCATAAAATTTGTTGACTTAGGTAAAAAGCGCGGCGTTTGTTCACGTGACGGTTATTCTATCTTACTCGAATGTTCTTGGGAAGCGACGGATAAATGTGGCAACAAATCGGTTTATATTATCTTTATCAAAGTTGTTGATAATAAAGCACCGGTTTTAAGCGCGGCTCCGGCAAATATCACCGTCAACTCAGAACAGGAAATTCCTGCGGCAGCCGTTTTAACTGCAACAGACAATTGTACTGAGAATGTACCGGTGGTTGAAACCGAAAATAAAGTAGCAACAGGGGTGAATTGCGATTATATCTTAACGCGTACTTGGACAGCGACGGATTCATGTAATAATAAAGCGACTGCAACGCAACAAATTTTGGTACACAAAAACATTACTGTTAAAGCAGTTCCGTTTGCGGAAACTTGTGCAAGAAACGACGGTTCTATTTCAGTACTACCGACAAACGGTACTTATATTTGGTCTGACGGCGGAACAGGTGCAACGCGATTAAACTTAAAAGCAGGTACTTACACCGTAACGGCTACATTCGGTGGTTGCGTGAAAATATTAACAGCAACAATAGGTGACAGTTGTTCAAATCCGAATCCTTGTATCACGCCCGTAGCAACGGCACAAACGGTGGCTGCAACTTGCGGCATGTCAAACGGCAGCGTGACAATTAGTGTTGACAATACAGCGAATTACAGTTACGCATGGTCGGCAAATACACCGCCAGGAACGGGAAATACACGCACCGGATTAGCACCGGGAAATTATTCTGTCACTGTATCTCGTGCAAATTTGCCAACGTGTTCAGCTGTGGTAACTTTTACAATCGGTAATAATACTTCAAATTGTTGTACGAAGTTCATCACTCAAACGACAGTGGTTAAAACAATTTCAGATTGCGCAGCAAAAGCAAATGTGTGTGTAGAAATTTCGGTAAATACCATCAGTACTTACACGATTACCGATAACGGCGCATCGTATACAGGTGGTTTCGGGATTTGTAACGCCGGCTCAACTTTACATCTCGGTGTAGGCGAACACAATTTAATTTTTACATCACCAATAGGCTGTAAAGATACTTTGGGTGTGAAAGTGGTTTGTACCGCAGCTAATCCGTCAATCGTTGTTCAGAAAGATATAGTAGTAGGTGAAATCGGCACTTATTGTCCTACAGTTGCTGATTTGGGTGTATCGGGTACAATTACAAACATCGTCAATAACTGTATACCGGTTGGCAATGTAACGTTTGCTTATGATACTGCTACTAAATGTGTGACTTACATCGGTACTAATCCGGGTATTGATTCGGCTTGTTTAACGGTAACAACATCAACCGGTTTTTCAGTGAATGTCTCTTTGATTATCACGATTACACCGCAACGTTTTATATGCGCGCCATTCTTAACAAGTCATGCCGTTACAATTATAAGCGGTTGTATCGGGGACTCTGCAAAAATTTGTGTAGATATTCCGATGGATAATATCACCGATTACAATATTACGGTAAATAATGCGACATACGCTGCAACTTACGAAGGTTGCAAATTCGATACAGCTACAAGCTATCAATATTATGTGATACCGGGACGCGGCACAGCAGGACCTTATCGCTTAGATTATTGGGCTTACAACGGCGATACCATCAGAAATAAAAACTTCGTAACTATCTCTGACCTCGTTGATTATATGAATGTTTGGGATGCAACAGGCAAATGGTCATTAGTGCCGAGCCAACTCACAATCAAAGGTGGTGACAATGCGAAAACATACGGCAATATTCGCGTAACGCAATTGAGTACGTTATCATTCAGTGTTATGCAGTTCAACCGCGAATTTGTACCGAAAGCGACGTACTTAAAAGTAAAATCGGGTTCAAGCAAAATTGTTTTCACGAACAAAGCAACAGGTTGCACAGATTCTTTAACATCTACCATCGCATGTTTCGCGCCGACTTATACAGACATGAATTTAGTTCAAGGTACACTCGATACGATGTGTTTAAAAACCACACACTTACTCGGCTCGCATTACACGGTAACAAATTCTTGTCAAGGCACCGGACAATACGTAACGTTTGCTTTAGTACCGGGAACAACTTGTGTCACGTGTCATGCAAAATCGGTTGGAACAGAAGCAACTTGTTTCGTCATTACAGATGAATATGGTATTCACGATACAACTTTCTTAACGGTTCACGTTCAAGCACTGGCAACGGCAGCACGTCGTCCGAAAGCAGTGGATGATGTTGTATCAACAGTGAAAGCGAAACCGATTGTGATTGATGTGCTTGCGAATGATTCAATTTCAGGTACGAATATCACGCTTAAAATAATCAGCGCACCGTCACACGGCGAGTTAACGCTTACGGCTGACAGGAAAGTGATTTATACGCCGCAAGATGCATACTGTAACTCAACCATTCCGGATAGATTCTCTTATCAAATTTGTAACACGATTGGTTGCGATTTGGCAACAGTAAGCGTAACAGTGGTGTGTGACAAATTGAAAATTTACAACGCTTTCTCGCCAAATAGCGATGGTGTAAATGATTTCTTCACGATTGAAGGTATCGAGAAATATCCGAACAACGCCTTAACTATTTATAACCGTTACGGTGCGCAAGTACATAATGTAAAAAGTTATAAAAACGATTGGGAAGGTACTTGGAACGGTAAAGTATTACCGGACGGTACTTATTTCTACATCTTCAACGATGGCGAAGGTAATTCTTACTCGGGTTATGTACAGATAAATAGATAGGTTTTAATTGACAATTGAGAGTTGAAGGTTTTATTAATTTTCAACTTTCAATTTTCAACTAAATAAA
>JAYTNA010000224.1:0-2731 GCA_043748865.1 Saprospiraceae bacterium | reverse complement strand
CGACGACTATAAAAACCGTGACACGCTTTCTAAAGCAGTTATAAATATTATCGATAATTATGGAACTAAAAAAAACATCAATTTCTCTTAAAAAAACTAACGTTTATTTTAATCAACCTAATTACCGGTCTCTATTAGGGGATTTTTTGCGGATTTAAAAAATTGAAAATGATTTGTCATTAATAATTTGAGCACATCGGTAAAATTTATTAAAAATGGTTATACAACATAGAAACGAAAAATAAAAAACGAAAAACGAGTATTACTTCGTTTTTCGTTTTTTATTTTTCGTTTTTCAGATGCTCAAGTCATTCAACATCCAATTATACTCAAAATAAGAAATAGCAGCATCCGGATTTATTTTTTTACCGGCACGTGCATATTTGCCGATAAAAGCACGCACATCGCCGAAATCTTTTTGATACCAATCAAACAAGTGCGAAATTTTTATTTTATCGGTTGTGATGATATTTGAAAAATTATCGTTGATAAACTGTTTCGTCCGACTCTCGAGTAAGTTATTTACATTGCCGGTTGTAAATGCTTCATTTAACAACGACGGACAAGATTTTGCGGCGCAATTCAGCGCAAAATGTACACGCGCATCGCTCATAGGTCGAAGGATATTATTTTCAATTTCGTTCAGTGAATAAGTTTCCGCACCGGTTTTGAATAATTTTAAATCCCAAGGTTTTCCGCCATTAATATCTTTTATGCTTTTTATCGGATAATTATCAACGATAAGTTTCACTGTCGTTGCATTATATGTATTTATCCAAAAAGACATTTTTTCTTCTTTAGAAGCCGCAGCTTTCGGCACATTTTTACTTAAAGCCGTTAAATAGTTAGCAAGTTTTGTTTTATCCGATTTTAATCCGGTATAATTGACTTGTCCTTCTTTCGTGACGTATTTTTGCAGCAGTGCTTGCCACTCGGCATGGTTATTCATTGCTGAAGTGGCTGACTGTGCAGAAATAAAATTGGTAAAGCCGAGTAATAAAAAAGTTAAAAAAAATAATTGTTTCATAAAATCTGGTAATTTTTAATGAATATTAAACAAAGAAGAAGAAAAATTATTGTTCGTTGCTCTTTTTTTGTGAAGTATTTAAGTTATCGGCAACAAAGCAATAGATTTTTAATCACAAATATATCACAGAATTCAATAGTGAATTATAAATTGAAGGAAACTTCTAATTCATAATTCGTAATTAGAAATTAATTAAAAATGTCACAACGTCAAGAAGCAGCGCAAGAAGGAATCAAATCTGTCCGACAAGGTATTTTTGTCAATTTATTTTTGGCAATCGTAAAGGCTATTGTCGGCATTGTCGGTAATTCTTTTGCTTTAGTTGCCGATGCTATTGAATCCGGTACAGATGTATTGAGTTCTTTAATTGTATTATTAGGTTTGCGGTTGGCATCAAAAGCACCGGACAAAGATCACCCTTACGGTCACGGTCGAGTCGAAACACTCACGGCAATTATTGTAGCCGGCACATTAATACTTGCAGCAATTTACATAGCTTATCAAGCCATTCAAAATATTTTAAAGCCCGACGACGAATCGCCTAAACCTTATACGCTAATTGTTTTGCTGATAGTCGTGGTTATTAAAGAATTTATTTCTCGGCGTATTCAACATGTGGCTGAACATACAGGCAGTACTGCTGTTAAAGGTGATGCCGGACATCATCGTGCAGATGCTATCACAGCTTTATTAGCAGCTATCGGAATTTCTGTCGCACTCATCGGCGGAAAAGGATATGAATCCGCTGATGATTGGGCAGCATTAATTGCATCTTTCATTATAGTTTACAATGCGTACAAAATTTTCAGACCGGCGTTAGAAGAAATGATGGATAAAGCACCACCTTCGGAAGAAATTGAAGCCATCAGAAATTTAGCGCGTCAAGTGCCCGGTGTTTTAGATGCCGAAAAATGTTTCATCCGAAAATCCGGTTTTGAATATTTTATTGATATTCATGTCGTCGTAGATTCCAACATTAATGTCAAAGAAGGTCATCACATCGGCCACGCCGTTAAAGATTATATCATGCTGCATCGACCGATGGTTTATGATGTTTTGACGCATATTGAACCTAACTAGTATATCTAGTTATCCGTTATCCGTTAATCGTTATCCTTAATTTGCAAAATAATAAGTAACGATTAACGGATAACGGATAACGCATAACAGATAAATGAAAATAATAATAATTGGAGCCGGTATTGCCGGATTAGCAACAGCAGTACGATTAGCAAGTCGCGGACATGAAGTTCATGTTTTTGAAGCGAACAGTTATCCGGGCGGAAAATTATCCGATTTTTCTTTGCGAAGCAAATCGCAACCTGAATCTTTTTATCGTTTCGATGCCGGTCCTTCATTATTTACTATGCCCCAATACGTTAAGGAATTATTCGACATCGCTGGCGTACCGATGAGCGATTATTTTTCTTACATAAAAACAGATGTCGTTTGTCAATATTTTTGGGAAGATGGTACTGAACTCACCGGATATGCCGATTTGAAGAAATTACAAAAAGAAGTAGAAAATAAATTGGGCATTGACGGAAAAATTATAACTAAAGCACTCGACAAAGCACGATACAAATACAATATTGCAGGAACGATTTTTCTTGAAAACAGTTTACACAAAATAAAAACATGGTTGTCGTGGCGGGTTTTAAAAGCGCTCATATTTATGCCTACACTAGATATTTTTTCAAACAT
>JAYTNA010000223.1:0-6592 GCA_043748865.1 Saprospiraceae bacterium | reverse complement strand
TTACCTTCTGCACCTCCGGTCTTTATCTAACCCTTCCCTTTTTAATCATGCAAAATTATATTTTGTTTTTAATTTTTTTGTAAAGGTATACTGCACCTTTATAATTATAACTATACAACGCTCGAATCTATATCTCGATACGACTTTTTTTAAACGCGCGATTTAAGCTTATATAACTCTCAATTTTCATTCAATCACACCATCCGTTTAGTTGCCGAAAAATTTGGCGTATTCAAACGATATTGCAAAACACCGGTCGCGTTCAATTCCGATTTGCCGATGAATACTTCATTGTAACCAATTTTACCGATGATATTTTTTGAATAAATTATTTGTCCGGACATATTTGTAAAGGTGAGTTGCGCATTTTCCGGACTCGGCAAATTGAAGCCGATACGTGTCGAATTTTCCACCAGGTTCGGTACGTTTTGATACAGTTGTAGAGACGCGATGTTTCGCGTCTCTGATACTTAATTTTCCGGATTTTTCTGCTCTGACTGTGATGGTTGCATACGTAAAGACGCGAGGCATCGCGTCTTTACCGGATTCACCGTTCCAACTCGTTGTCACCGCGTTGGGTGTTAAATTAAAATTGGCATCACTGATATTTTTCAAATTACCCGGCATCAAACCTGTTACTGTCGCACCGTCGAAGCTAAAAGTACCTTGCAATGTATTCGCGTTTAAACCATTCAATTTTATATTGATTGTGTATTCATTGCCGACAACGAGGTCTTTATCGTCAACCGTTAATTCAAGCGTTTTAGTTGTACGCACTTCAGTACTCAGTGCAAATTCAAAAGAATTATTGACATCACCAATTTCGATGGCAACAAAATTTGGTGAGTTTATCCGTGAAGATTTATTTATTTCTACAAAATTCGGAAAATTTTCGTTTAACGGATTCAAAAAATCTTTGAAAATATAAGATTTGCCAACAAAACGCCAAACGCCGGCAGGTAAAGCTGGTGTAACGCCCAAAACAAAACGCCTCATGTGAAGTATATCTGTTGCATCTATTTCTCCTGAATTATCAACATCAGCAGCAATAATTTTATAAGGTGTGTTCAAAGTTTTTCTGATACCTAAAACGTGTTGACTTACAAGCGCAATATCCCATGTCGTTACATCCGTTGCACGACCGCCCATATCAAGTTTAGTCGGTTTTATTTGAAAAACACCAAATCCTACGTTATTTATCGCATAAATACCGTCAGCTTGCGTAATTGATAGTCCCTTAATTGTATCATTAATTTGCGCAATAACTCTAACATCGGAAACCGCTTGAGAGTTTTCTGTTTTGATACTACCTGAAATTGGATCGCCTCTCAACGGATCTGACCAACCATCTTGTGCTTGAGATTTAAAAATAAGTAATCCGAAAAATAAAAAAAATAAAAAAATTCTTCTAAAGGCAGTGGTGTAAACGTTAATCATGGTAATTATTGGTTTTAGGTTTATAAAGCGTTGCGGAATGTTCTACTACAAATAAAGGATATTTTGTGCCATAAAACAAATTTAAAAACTGCTTTCGTCGAGATAAAAAAATGTTCCGTCGAATTTATAAACGATAAGTGTATCGAATACCGGTTCTTTACGTATTAATAATCACACATCCAATAATTTTAATGACATTTTCTTACTTTTGCATTTTTAAATAAGACAATAGACGATAGACAATAGATAATAAAAAACATATTGTCCATTGTCCATCGTCCATTGTCCACCATCAAAGAAATATGAGTATTCTAATTTTTATTCTTGTTGCCTACGTTTTAATGAGTTTAACGCTCAGAAAATTATTTGAAAAAGCCGGTGTCGAAGGTTGGAAAGCCCTTGTACCCGGTTTAAATTTTGTGGAGTGGTGTAAACTTATCGGTCAACCGACATGGCACGCGGCTTTGTTGTTGGTGCCGATTGTTAATTTATTTGTTTACGCCGGTATGAAAGTTGATTTGGTGCGCGCCTTCGGAAGATTTAAGTTCAGCGACAGTGCTTTAGCCGTTATTTTTTCGCCGATTGTTTTTTGGTTGACCGGAAAAGATGATAAAGCAAAGTACGAAGGTCCGATTGTACCGAAAGAACAAGCCTATCAAACACAATTACAAGAAGCGATTGTAAAAAAAGATAAATTCGCGCTGAAAAAATTAGAGGCGAGTCCGTACAAAAAAGGACAGGTGCGTCAATGGACGGAAGCAATTGTTTTTGCAGTTTTTGCCGCTGCTTTTATCCGTATGTTTTTAATTGAAGCGTATGTAATTCCGACTTCTTCGATGGAAGGTTCATTACTTGTCGGCGATTATTTATTTGTGAGTAAAGCGCATTACGGTATCAGAACGCCGATGACGGTTTTGCAAGTGCCGTTGCTGCACAACCAAATTCCAATTTTAGAAACTAAATCTTATTTGAGAGAACCGCATTTACCTTATTATCGTTTGCCGGGATTTCAAAATGTAGAACGCAACGCACCTTTTGTTTTTAATTGGCCCGTCGGAGACAGCGTTGTATTTTTTCGAAGCAGGTATTTCAGTATTGGTCAAGCGCGACAATACGGTATTCCTTACACAGAAAATGATTTGACGGTGCATCCGGTAGATAAAAAAGATCATTACATCAAACGTTGCGTGGCAACACCCGGCGATGTATTTGAAGTGCGCGACCGACAAATTTTTATCAATGGCAAAGCAGAAGAAGTGCCGAGTAAAGTACAATTCAGATATTTGGTACATGGCGAATTAAATCCAAGCAAATTGGCGGAATGGAATATTAATCCGACAGATTTGGAGCAAGGCGATCCGGACGCAAAGGCTTTCATTCCGAAAACAGGTGACGGCAAACCGAATATCTTTTTGGCACTCAATCAAGAAAATGCTGAACGTATTCGCGCACTCGGCAACGGTGTAACTGTTGAATTGATACCGAAAAATAAAGTAGGCACCGAAACTTTCCCGTTCGATACGGCTCATTTTAAATGGACGGTAGATAATTACGGACCGATGACGATTCCGGCGAAAAATGCGGCAATTACATTAACGTCGGAAAATATTGCGCTTTATCAACGCATCATTACAGTATATGAAGGCAATACTTTGGAACAACGCAGCGGAAAGTTTTTAATTAATGGTGTAGAAACAACGCAATATACTTTCAAAATGAATTACTATTGGGCGATGGGTGACAATCGGCACAACTCGGAAGACTCACGCTTTTGGGGTTTTGTTCCCGAAGATCACATAGTAGGAAAACCATTATTTATTTGGATGTCGAGCGGCAGTGAAGGTATTCGTTGGAACAGGATTTTTTCGTCAGCGAATAAAAAATAAATTTTTGGACGACGGATAACGGACGACGGACAACAGATTTCGGAAAACGAAAAAGCCTTACAAGAAATATTCTTGTAAGGCTTTTATATTGTTTATCGTCCATTGTCCATTGTCCAAAATCTATTGTCCGTAGTCTGTTGTCTGTCGTCCATTGTCCAACTTATTGATTCCCCAAAATTATTGGCGACGCTTTTCCGTTCATGATAATGACTTTTGAGTTGGCAGAAAGTGACAATTCTTTTTGTGCTTTAATGCTTTCGTACTGCAACAATTTATCACTTAAACCCGTCGAAAGAATTTTTTGATAATCGGCGATACCTTGTGCTTCCACACGTTTACGTTCCGCTTCTTGTTTTTCTTTTTGCAAAACATACGTCATTTTTTGCGCGTCTTGTTCGGCATTGATTTTCGATTCGATGGTTTGTTTCACCGAAGTCGGCAAAGTGATATTACGCAATAAAACTTGCTCTAACACTAAGCCGCGCATTTTGAAAAGCGAATCAATATCGTGGAAAATACGTGCTTGAAACTCATCGCGTTTCGCAGAATACAAATCAATCGCCGTATAGTAGACGGAATTATCCCGAATTTTTGTCCGCGTTACCGGACGCACAATCACGTCTTCGTAATCGGCACCGATAGACTGCACAATTTGCGGTGCTTTCGCTTGTTCAACGTGGTAAAGAATTGTCAAATCAATGATGAGTTCCAAACCGTCATTCGACAGTACGCGAATAGCATCATCGCCTTTTACTTTTCCTTCGTCATGTACACCCGACATCGTGTAATTTTGTGTGCGCACACTCAATCGTGTAACACTGACCAACGGATTCACGAAATGCAAACCACTCGGCAGCACTTCACCTTCTACTTTACCGAATAATTTTTGTACGCCTACTTCACCCGCATCAATTTGTTTGACACTTGCGGTAAGTAAACCTAAAATAATAAGTCCGATAGCACCGAAGCGCATCAAACCTTTAAACTGTGTTGCCGGATAATTCGGATTGGTGGGCAAAACGAAAGTAGCAACGAAATATAAAATAGCCCCTACGATAGAAATAAACATAATAATTGTTAGTTGTTAATTATTAATTGATATACACTTGCAACACTTAACATTTCAAAACTACAAATAATTCCACGAAAAAATGTATTACCGACGAATGTACGTTTATTATCGTCGAAAAAATAAAATCCAACTAAAAATCACAAAAACAATCCAAAATTCAACCTAAATTGCAAATTATCTATCGGGTTAGATACCCCTTGTTCGCGCCACCGATAAAAAAGACCGCCACCGATACCGATATTCGTAACACTTAAAATTTTTACAGTCAGAAGATTATCCAAGAGTATGCCGCTTTCGAAAAGTGGTTTTGAAAGTGTTCCGAAATTTAAACCGGTGTGTTGTTCGGCATTGGAAAAACTGCCGACTGCAATGTTTTGAAGAAGAGAAAGTTTGGGCGCAGAATAACGTGTGCGATAAAGTATGTTACCCAATTCTTGCCGGAAATAAAAAGTTAAAAACTTATCGAACACCAAAAGTGTATCGCCGATACTTTGAAAAGTGTTCGGCACATAAAAAGTAGCATAAAATCCGGAACCTTGATTGAGTGTAAATAATTTTGACAGTGGTGCATTGCCTTGAACTTTACCGCCTTCAACTCGCCAAGTCATGCGACCGATAATCGGAATCGGAATGGATTGGTGCAGCGCAAAAGTGAATTTATCATAATTGTAACGTCCATTCAAAAAATTATCGAAGCCATGTGTATAAGCGAGTTCCAAAACCGGAAAACGGTTATTGACATTCAAATCCTTCCCGAAAAAAGTAATAACTTTTTCATCAAAAGCATATTTTAAATAGAAAGTGGATTCCGTAAAGTTAAAAATGCCGATGCTTGAAGTTTTATCCGAATTTATAAAATTATAACCGTAATTAGGTTTGAATGTTTGCCGATTTAAAGAAAGTCGCGCAAACAAACCGCGCATTAAACGCGTGGCGAGCGTTGCACTTAATTCGTCGTCGGTATCAAGATAACGCGCATACACGCTTCTTGATGTTATATCCGTATTGTCGAGTTCGTTTAAAGTGCCGGCTTCGACTAAATCGTGTTTATATTGCAGCAAAAAATTAGTTTGCGTACTTTGATTAATTTTAAATTTTACACTGCCGCCGTATTTCCAAGTCGCGTCGCTAAAACCGTAACCAACGTTGCCGGTAAGCTCCCACCAACGTGGCTGCACTAACGGATATAATTCTTGTGTGGTTAAACCCATACCGAGTCGCGTTCCTTCAAAATTATTAGATTGAAACACTTTCGACCAATCAAGATTTACGTTTTTTGTAAATCGCGTTTTGCCGGTGTTAAAAGCTTCAAAAATTTTAGAAAAAGTGGTAAATCTATTTTTTCGGCTGATACTGTCTATGACTTGATAGGTTTTTAAATCTTTTTGTGTAAGTGGTGCAACTTGTCTGAATGCATTCCAAATACTGTCGTTTCGGCTGAAAATATTTTTTTCATAAACCACAGGCGTTTCAAGATTGATGTCGCCGCGTTTAAAATCGAGATTAATTTTTATTTTCGACACGTAACTTTTGCCAACCATTTGCATACTGAAACCTGTCGAACCGGCAAACGTCCATTCATAATTTAGTTGTTCCGGAAACCACTGTTGCGCAATCGTGTCGAATTGATATTGTTGCTCGATTTTAAGTGGCAGTTGTAATTTGTTGCCGGGAAGAACGCGTACATTTTGTAACGCCCAATTTTTTGTATTGATGTGCAACACGCCTTTCAATCCTTCAAAAACTTGTCCTTTGCGCGGATGAAATGAGAGAACATAAACCGTATCGCGGTTTTGATAAAGTGTATCTTCAATATTAAAAAAATAGCGTAACGTACTACTCGCACTAATCGGATTGACGTATTCTTTATCCAAAATGGTGAGATAATCGCGGTAAAAAGAAAACGGTTGTATATCATTGGAAAGACTCACTAACGCTAAATCCGGAAAACCACTCACGCGATTAAGAATAACGCGCTCGTAATTATCATTCGGAAATCTGAAACGTTTTTCGGTGACAGTTTCCGTTAAAAATAAATGTTGTTTTGTAAAAGCATTTTCAACTTTATCGTACTTGATTTGAGAAGTATCGCGTTTGTTTGCCGTTTTTTTTAATCCTGCATTGTCTATTAATACTTCAACAGAAAGTTTATTGTAGGTTTCACATTGAAAGCTCTTAAGTTTTTCCGGATTGTTTT
>JAYTNA010000222.1:0-5019 GCA_043748865.1 Saprospiraceae bacterium | reverse complement strand
CACCAATTACAGAAGTAACACCTGCTACAGGTGGTACAGGAGCATTGATTTATCTTTGGATGTACAGTGACTTGACGGATGTTTTTGATATGGGTAGTTGGAATATTGTTCAAGGTGCTACGGGTCCGAATTTAACGGTATTTCCGACAATAACAAAAACTACTTTTTTCCGCCGTTGTGTCCGCCGAGCCGGTTGTGATCATTTTCTTGAATCGAATGCTGTAATGAAAATGCCAATAACAGTTCTTGGTTTCACAGGACCTACAACTGCTTGTTTAAATCAAAATGTAACTTTCACTGCATTTGATAACGGACAATTTGCACAATACAATTGGAGTTTCGCTTTCGGTTCGCCAAGTAATGCTACCACGCGTATAGCTACTACCAAATTTACACAACTTGGACCTGCCAATGTTTTACTCAATATTAATGTCGGCGGTTGCTCACTTGAGAAAAACTTTACTGTGACAGTAACAAGTTGTGTTCAAGGCAGCGGTACTATTTCAGCTTTTTCTGCAAGTCCGGAAAATAATAAAAAAGTGATGTTGAATTGGGAAACAGTCAATGAAACGCAAAACAGCAGTTATGTTGTAGAACGTTCAGCAGACGGCATTAATTTTTCTGACATGGGCAAATTAAGTTCTCAAAATCAGGAAAAAAATCAGTATCAATTCGCCGATACAGATCCTAAAATGGGTCATGCCGTCTATCGCATCAAACATTTAGAAAATGCCGGTACGATTTCATTCTCCGAAATGCGTCAAACGCTTTTACATAATGGAAACGAAACGGCTATGGCTTATCCTAATCCTGTCGATTCAAAAATTTATGTTGAATTAACAGATGTTGAAAAAGCTGCGGGTACTATTGAAGTTTATAACATTCAAGGTATATTAGTATCAACTCAAAAATTTTCGACAGACCAAATTCGATATGAAGTAGATATGACTACTTTGCCTGTCGGTAATTATTATTTAAAAGTAATTCAAGATGACGGCACAATTAAAGCCGTTAAAGTGAATAAACAATAGAATAGTAAGTACTGAGTCACTAATTTTTGATAGACATAAAAAAATCCGTAGAGAAAAATAAATTTTCTTTGCGGATTTTTTTATGTCCGTTCGATTAATTAGAAACTAAAAAACTTCTAATTCCACGATTAAATCATCCTGCTCTACTAACGTGCGTTCGCTTAAATGAATTTTTTTCACACGCGCTTTGTACGGAGAAGCAATCGTAGATTCCATTTTCATCGCTTCAATTACGAATAAGGGTGTATTTACATCCACTTCATCGCCTTCATGCACAAAAATCCGGCTGATACTGCCTTGCAACGGCGCACCGATGTCGAATTTACTCCTTGATTTTGTATGTGCGATAACATTTGTTTTGACTTTCGTATCGCGCACGGTAATTGAACGCGTTTGACCGTTAAGCAAAAAGAAAACTGTACGTTCGCCCGCATCATTCGGTTCAGTCATGTTCAAAAATTTGATGAGAATAGATTTGCCTTTATCTATTTCTACTAAAATTTCCTCGCCTGCTTTCATGCCGTAAAAAAACGCCGGTGTCGGTATATTGCGTACTGCACCGTACAATTCGTAATGCTTATTGAAATCTTCAAAAACTTTCGGATAAAGTTGGTAACTTAAAAAATCCATTTCATGCACGTAGTTGCCAAATTTTTGTTTGAATTTTTGAAATTCCATATCAAAATCAATGGGTGCTAAATAATCATTCGGATTTTTATCGTGCGGTTTTTCGCCGTTGAGAATGATATTTCGTAATTCATGCGGGAAACCGCCGGGATTTAAACCCAAATCGCCGCGCATCATTTCTTTAACCGATTCCGGAAAAGATAAAGTTGCACCTTTTTTAAATAAATCTTCCGGCGATAAATTATTTGCCGTCATAAATAAAGCCATATCACCGACTACTTTCGATGAAGGCGTTACTTTTACAATGTCGCCGAATAATTTATTAACGACCGCATAATTTTCTTTTATCGTATCGAATTTTTCTTCCAAACCCAAACTCCGCGCTTGCGGGCGCAAATTGGAATACTGTCCGCCAGGAATTTCATTTTCATAAACTTCGGCAGTACCGGCGCGTAAATCACTCTCAAACGGATAATAAAAATCGCGCACTGCTTCCCAATAATTTGAAAATTGGTTAAGCGTGTGAATATCCAAATCATTATTACGCGGATGATCTTTCATCATCGCCGCCAAAGAATTAAAATTCGGTTGCGAAGTCAAACCGGACATTGAAGCAATCGCAACGTCCACTACGTTCACGCCCGCATCAATCGCTTTTAAATAAGTGGCGGATTGAATACCGGAAGTATCGTGTGTGTGTAAATGAATCGGAATCGAAATTTTTTCGCGCAACGTGCCTATTAACAATTCCGCTGCCATCGGTTTCAACAAACCCGCCATATCTTTTATGCCGAGTATGTGCGCACCTTCGTCTTCCAAACGACGCGCCATGTCTACGTAATATTGCAAGGTAAATTTGGTTAGCTTCGAGCTTTGAGCTTTGAGCTTTGAGTTAATTTCATTTACCGGCTCATAGCTCATAGCTAATAGCTCATAGCTATTCCTCATCACATCGCCCGTATAACAAATACACGCTTCCGCCAAAACATTTGTGTTCTTCACCACCGTTTGAATAGAGGTGCGCATCGAATCAATATTATTAAATGAATCGAAAATACGGAACACATCAATACCTTTTTCGGCAGCTGTTTCGATAAATTTTACGATTAAATTATCCGGATACGCTTTATAACCCACACCATTTGAACCGCGCACCAACATTTGAAACAACACATTCGGCATTTGTTCGCGCAAGATTTCTAAGCGTTTCCAGGGGCATTCTTTCAAAAAGCGCAATGCCACATCAAACGTCGCACCGCCCCACATTTCAATCGAAAAAAGTTTATCGCCAAAATGGTGCGCATAACTTTTAGCTACTTGCTTCATATCATAAGTGCGAAATCGTGTCGCTAAAAGTGATTGGTGCGCATCTCTAAAAGTGGTATCTGTATAATGAATTTGTTTTTCATTTTTCAGCCACTGAATAAAACCCGCACGTCCAAGTTCTTGCAGTTTGTCGCGGGAACCTTTATTAGCTACCAGCTTTGAGCTATCAGCTATCAGCTTCTCGTCATTTTGCTGATAGCTGATAGCTGATAGCTGATAGCTTGGCACTATTGGTTTCCTGAACAATTCATTTTTTTTCGGATCAATAAACGGCACGTCTTTATTGCCGTTGACAATAACATCCGCCATAAACTTCAAAAGTTTTGTGCCTCTGTCTTGTCGGCGCGGCATTTTTAAAAGTTCGGGATGATCGCCCATAAAATTCACGGTACATGCGCCGTGACGGAAAGTATCGTTGTGCAGTAAATTTTCGAGAAAGCCGATATTCGTTTTTACACCTCTAATACGAAACTCGCTCAAAGCGCGCAGCAACCTGTCGGCAGCACCGGTAAACGTACGTCCCCACGCAGTTACTTTCACGAGCATCGAATCGAAAAAAGGTGAAATTTGCGCGCCGGCATAAGCACTGCCGGCATCGAGACGAATACCGAAACCACCCGGCGAACGATAAGCGATGAGTGTACCGTAATCCGGTTTAAAATTTTCTTCCGGATTTTCTGTCGTGATGCGACATTGAATCGCAAAACCCGCACACTCAATATCTTTCTGTTCTAATTTTAGTTTTGAACTGCTAAGCCTGTAACCCATCGCAATTAATATTTGCGAACGCACAATGTCAACGCCTGTAATTTCTTCCGTAATTGTGTGTTCCACTTGAATGCGCGGATTCACTTCGATAAAATATATATTTTCATCACTGTCCACTAAAAACTCGACAGTACCGGCGTTTGAATAATTGACCGAGCGACAAATTTTTAAAGCGTAAGCGTATAATTTATCTTTTGTTGCTTGCGATAAAGTTAAGGACGGTGCAATTTCCACCACTTTTTGAAAACGACGTTGGACAGAACAATCGCGTTCAAACAAATGCGAAACTTCACCGTATTTATCGCCGATGATTTGCACTTCAATGTGTTTCGGATTTTCAACAAATTTTTCTAAGAAAACCGTATCATCTCCGAAAGCAGTTTTGGCTTCGCTACGGGCTTCATTGAAAGCGCGATTTAATTGTTCCACATCGCGCACTACGCGCATACCGCGACCACCGCCACCGGAAGCTGCTTTCAACATCACCGGAAAACCGATACGGCGAGCTTCGTTTTGGGCAATATCAATCGAAGTTAAGGACGCATGAGAATCCTGAATCATCGGCACCCCGGCAGCTTTCGCTACAACTTTCGCCGCAATTTTATCGCCTAATTGTTCCATAGATTCCGGTTCGGGTCCAACAAAAACAATACCTTCCTCTCTACAACGTTTGGCAAAATTTACGTTTTCACTCAAAAAACCATAACCCGGATGAATTGCTTCTACTTGATTCATTTTTGCAACGCGCAAAATTTCTTCCACATCCAAATACGGGCGCAAAGGTTGGTCATCGGCTCCGATTTGATAAGATTCATCTGCTTTATACCGGTGCAGAGAATATCTGTCCTCATAAGTGTACATGGCAACGGTGCGCAAACCCAATTCGGATGCCGCACGTAAAACGCGAATCGCAATCTCACTGCGATTGGCGACCATTATTTTTTTAAACTTTTTCTTTAAAAATTCGTCAGCCATGGAGTTGGTTATTGGTTATCGATTATCAGTTATCGGTTATCAGTTATTCTTTAAATATTTTAACGAATAACGGATAACCGATAACTGACAATAAAGTGCGCAAATCTAAGAATTTTTGAGTCTAATTTTTTGTTGAAAGAAGTTTTTTTCATAACATCGGCGGATTTCATTCACCTGTACCGGAATACAATACTTATCGATATTTTTTCATTGTTCCATAAAATTTTATAATGAACAAGCTGCCGATAATTTTTATTAAATTTTTAAATTTTTTTTTCAAAAAAATATTATC
>JAYTNA010000221.1:0-2388 GCA_043748865.1 Saprospiraceae bacterium | reverse complement strand
ATTTTTCGGATTCCCTGCAAACAAAAGCCGTAGATGCTTTTCGATTTGCAACCTCAAAACTGGGTGTGTGTCAAACTGCACCGAATCGTGCGCCTTATTTTTATGAAGAAGATAATTTTTATGATGATTTAGAATTAGCCGCTACACAACTTTTTAGGAACACCGGCAATTTCTCATACAAAACCGATGCACTAAAATTCGGTTTAGCAGAAGGCGGCTCAAAATGGATGGGTACAGATACGGCGCGGCATTATCAATACTATCCGTTTGTCAATGCCGGTCACGCGGAATTTTTTAATGCAGTTAAAGACAGCACACGCGAAAATTTTGTAAAAATTTATAAATCCGATTTGCAAAAACTTTTTGAGCGCGGAAAAGATAATCCGTTTTTGATGGGTGTACCATTTGTTTGGTGTTCCAATAATTATGTCGCCGCTGCACTTACAGAATTAGATTTATTTTTGGCAGACTCAACAAAAAATTTTGATTATGTTGAAGGTCATGGATTGCACCAAATTACCGGAGATATTTCTTTCTATGAGAGTTTCGGAAGACATAGCGATAGTACTTCCGAATCGGTGCTATTCACGCGCAACATCGTAGAAATGCGTGTCGCATTGCGCGATTGGCTTTTCGGTTGCAATCCTTGGGGAACGAGTATGATTTACGGTCTGCCGCGCAAAGGCGTTGCACCACGCGATCCGCACTCCGCGTTTACACACATCGGTCATTACGATATTGACGGCGGATTGGTGGACGGACCGATATACGGTTCTATTTTCAAACAATTAATTGGTTTGAAATTATTTCATTCGGATTCGTTCTCGGCGTTTCAATCACCTTTGGTGGTGTATCACGACGATTACGGCGATTATTCATCAAATGAACCTACGATGGATGGCACTGCAAGTTTGACCTATTTTCTTTCAGCCTTGCAACAACGCGGCGACGCTCACAAAACTGCGTCGGAAAAAGCTATCGTTAAAAGTATAAAAGATAAATTCGGTACTATTGTGCGATTTGATACTACACAAAAAACAATTCGGCTCGTTTTCACCGGACACGAGTGGGCAGATGGCGGCAACATTATTTTAAAAACACTTCGGAAAAATAAATTAAAAGCTTCGTTTTTTTTCACCGGCGATTTCGTCCGAAAATATCCGCAACTCGTTAAGCGCGTTTATAAAGACGGGCATTATGTTGGCGCACATTCCGATAAACATTTGCTGTATTGCGATTGGACAAAACGCGACGCGACTTTAATCAATAAAGATAGTTTTGCGAATGATTTAGCCAAAAATTTTCAAGCATTTTCAAAACTAAAAATAGAAACTTCTCGGAATAATTTTTTTATGCCACCTTTTGAATGGTACAATCAAGACATTGCAGATTGGACGAGCCTTCAAGGATTCCGGCTCATTAATTTTACAAGCGGTACGTCTTCTAATGCCGATTATACGACACCGGAAGAAAAAAATTATAAATCAAGTGCAACGATTTTGAAAAACATAGATGATTATGAGAAAAAAAATACGCTAAACGGTTTTATTTTACTTTCCCATATCGGCACTGACCCAAAACGCACCGATAAATTTTATCGGCATTTGAGTACATTGATAAAAAATTGGAAGCAAAAAGGATATGGTTTTGAAAGATTGTAGGTAGTGAAATAAAAGCACGAAAAAATCGTTTTCCAACAGAATGAGCATACAAATACATGAACAACTTTGAATTTCCCGATGCTTTAGCTACGGGTTTGGCTGAATTTTTGCCTTTGAAACCGATAAAGAAATCTCCCCGTCTTTATCAATATCCAATAGAAGGACCTGTAATTGAAATGAAAAAAAAAATTTTATTAGCCGAAGATAATTTAGCTGATGTTGAACTTGTGCGTATTTCCATTAATGAAGTAGGCAAACCCGTTGATTTGATTCATGTCGGCGACGGTGGAGATATGATAGAGTATTTAAGTAGCTTGCTCCTTCAAGAAAATCTTTCAACCGTTGGTGTCGCTGCTATTTTATTGGATTTGAATATGCACCGCGTTAGCGGAATTGATGTGCTGAAATACATCAACTTAGACCCAAAACTAAAAAAAATTCCGGTCATTGTTTTTACAACTTCCAGCAGTAAATCGGACATTAATTTGTGTTACGATTTGGGTGCGAAGGCTTTTGTCTGCAAACCACTCGATATTTTTGAATTTAACGACACTATTAAAGCCATTGTGGATTTTTGGGTGGGAATTAATATCAATTGTTAATGGTTAATGGTTAATTATTTTTTATATCTTGGTTTCATAAATATAATGCAACAAAATGAATTTTAGTTAAATTATAATTATACAACTGTATAGTTCTTTGAAAATTTGGTGACAGTAAAAATTGT
>JAYTNA010000220.1:0-2054 GCA_043748865.1 Saprospiraceae bacterium | reverse complement strand
CGGCAGCCAATCCGACACCGATGCCTAAACCCGTAGCATCGTGCAGAACAACGGTGGCTGACGGTATGGTGGTTGAAAATAATTTAAGCAAAGAAATTTTGGAAGCGCGTGCGGGTGTTGTAGAGTTTTTGCTCATCAATCATCCTTTAGATTGTCCGATATGCGATCAAGCCGGTGAATGTCATTTGCAAGATTTGGGTTACGAATATGGCAAACTCAATACGCGCTACGAATTTAAACGCCGCGAATTTGAAAGAATTGACATCGGCGATTACGTTCAACTGCACATGACGCGCTGTATTATGTGTTGGCGTTGCGTGAAAGTGGCGGAACAAATTACGGATGGGCGCGTGCATGGTGTAATGAATCGCGGAGATGCAGCGGAAATTTCTACTTATATCCAAAATGCGATAGAAAATGAGATGTCCGGTAATGTCATTGATGTTTGTCCCGTAGGTGCATTGACAGATAAAACTTTTCGATTTAAAAGTCGCGTATGGTTTACAAAACCCGTTGATGCGCACCGAGATTGTCCGAAATGCGCCGGAAAAGTGCGTTTATGGTTTAAAGGTGATGAAGTTTTGCGCGTAACAGGTCGTAAAGATGAATATGGCGAAGTAGTTGATTGGATTTGTAACGATTGTCGCTTTCATAAAAAAGAAATTACGGATTGGACAATTGAAGGTGCTGCGAAAATTAATCGTCACTCGGTTATTGCACAAAACCATTATGAAACCAGCGACCCATTAAAATCTTTACAGTTCGATACGCGTGTTCATTTAGCAAGAGCAAACCATCTCGTCAATCCGCTTTTAGATAATATAAAACACGGTTTGGGTGACGGTCCGCTCAATCCAAATAATTTACTTGAACCGCAAATGTCGTTGCCGGAAAATTTGTCAGCGAAAGACGATTACTTTCAGTAGCTTTAAGCTATCAGCTATCAGTTTTCAGCCATCAGTTTCAGCAAAAATGTTGAAGCTGATGGATGAAAACTGATAGCTGACAGCTGATAGCTGATAGCTATAAAAATTATGTTTACAAGTGTTTTATTTCTAAAATTTATTATTTGCGCGATGGTTTTTCTTGTAAGTCTCGGCGTTGCGGCATATGCGACTTACGGTGAAAGAAAAGTTGCGGCATTTTTTCAAGATAGGATAGGACCCGATCGCGCCGGACCTTGGGGTTTAGCGCAACCGATTGCAGACGGTGTAAAAATGTTTATGAAAGAAGATTTTATTCCCGCTGCTGCCGATAAATGGTTATTTATTCTCGGTCCGTGTATAGCGATGTTTGTTGCAAACATGACAGGTGTAGTCATTCCTTGGATGCGCCCGATGAAAATGGCGGATGGCAGTATGTTTACTTTCCAAATTTCAGATTTAAGTATTGGTATTTTATACGTTTTTAGTTTAGTATCTTTGGGTGTCTATGGCATTATGATTGGCGGTTGGGCATCTAATAATAAATATTCCTTACTTGGAACGTTGCGCGCCTCGAGTCAAATGATTTCTTATGAGTTGGCGATGGGTTTAGCAGTTGTGGCATTGGTGATGACAACAGGAACATTAAGTTTGGGAGAAATTGTGAATCAACAGGATAAAGGTTGGTCGAATATAGTTTATCAGCCACTCGGTTTTTTAATTTTTCTTATTTGCGCTTTCGCCGAAACAAATCGCGCTCCTTTCGATTTACCGGAAACGGAAACGGAATTGGTCGGCGGTTATCACACGGAATACAGTTCGATGAAACTCGGCTTTTATTTATTTGCCGAGTATATCAATATGTTTATTTCATCGGCACTGATGGCATCGCTTTATTTCGGTGGTTATCATTTTCCTTTTGAAAATAGTTTAATTGGTAGTATCGGAGAAACGTGGGTGCGTTTGATCGGTTTTGGTGTTTTTTTCGGTAAAATAATTTTCTTTATTTTTCTTTTCATGTGGATTCGTTGGACAATTCCGCGTTTTCGATATGATCAATTGATGAATTTAGGTTGGAAAACTTTACTGCCACTTTCTATTCTGAATTTGATTTTGACAGGGGTATTTTGT
>JAYTNA010000219.1:0-4950 GCA_043748865.1 Saprospiraceae bacterium | reverse complement strand
GTATCGATAATACTCAGAGAAATCAAATCTGCGGGTAAAAAAGGTAAACAATTTAAACCCCTGTTATCCTCACAATCCAGTGTTTCTAAAGTAGCAGGTAAAGCCGGCAAACTCATTAGTTGATTATTATTACAATTTAATGATGTTAAGCCACTCGGTAAAGCCGGCAAACTCGTTAGTTGATTATTATTACAATTTAATGTGTCTAAGCCACTCGGTAAAGCCGGCAAACTCGTTAGTTGATTAGAACTACACCTTAATGTTGTTAAGCCACTCGGTAAAGCCGGTAAACTCGTTAGTTGATTAAAACTACACCTTAATTTTTTTAAGCCACTTGGTAAAGCCGGTAAACTCGTTAGTTGATTAAAACGGCAATCTAAATACCTTAAATTCGTAAAACCGCCAATACCTTCTAAACTTGAAATGATTTTACTGCTGACATTCAGTAATGTAAGTGTAGCTGCAGCCGCTGTTAAAGTATTTGCCGGCGCAGCACTTATATACATCATCGGATGCGCGGGATCAATAGATCTGATTGCATTGGCGAAATTGGCATCCGGTATATTTACGGCAGAGACTGTAGTCACCGAAAATAATAATAAAAAGAGAAAAGAAAAACCACGCACAATTGCCGCGAAAGTGTGAAATTTTTTTTGTGTCATGACAACGAGAAATTTATAAAAGTAACAAAAATTGTGATAATACTATCGCCAATTAACCAATCACCAATTAACCAAAACTTGTTCCAATCTGTCCAACATCTCGTCCGTAATATGCAAATGCGTGACAAACCGAACGGTGTTCGGTCCGAAAAGCGCGGCGGCGATATTGTGTGCTTTAAGTTTTTCTAAAAATATATTGCCTGTCATCGGCGGTGCGACATCGAAAATAACAATATTGGTTTTTACCGGACGAATGTTTGTCACGTAAGATAGTTTTTCTAAAATTTTACCGAGACGTTTTGCGCGATTATTATCTTCTTTCAATCTTTCCGTATTATTTTCGAGTGCGTAAATACCGGCAGCCGCCAAATAACCGGCTTGACGCATACCACCGCCGAATGCTTTTCTGAAACGTCGCGCTTTGGCGATAAAATCTTTTTTTCCGATGAGTAAAGAACCGACAGGCGCACCTAAACCTTTCGATAAACAAATACTAATCGAGTCGAAATTTTTTCCCCACGCTTCCGATGTTTCTCCGGTTTCGGCTAATGCGTTGAATAAACGCGCACCGTCGAGATGCAACGCTAATCCGCGTGCTTTGCATAATTCGACAATCGGTTGCACTTGTTTAAGTGTATAAAAATTTCCGCCGGCATGATTGATTGTATTTTCTAAAACAACCAATCGCGTGCGTGGCAACCAATCGTAGTGCGGTTTTATCACAGCTTCAATCATCGATGCGGTGAGAATACCGTCTTGTCCGTGCAAAAGTTCCATAGATACGCCACTTAAAAGTGAATAGACACCGACTTCCGATTTGTAAATATGACTTTTAATGTCGCAAATAATTTCTTCGAGGGGTTGCGTGTGTGTTTTTATCGCCAGTTGATTCGTCATCGTACCACTCGGGCAAAACAATGCAGCTTCCATATCGAATTTTTCGGCACCTAATTTTTCAAGGGCGTTCACGGTCGGGTCGTCACCAAAAACATCGTCGCCTACTTCTGCGCTGAACATAGCGGCGAGCATCGGCGGTGTAGGTTTTGTAACAGTGTCGGAAATTAAATTGATAAACATGTTAGGTGATTTTGGATTTTGGATTTTGGAATAGGTATTTTTCAATTTTTGTGCAGGAAGTGATTCGTATAATAAATCTGTAACTTTCCCGATTTCTACTCAAAAAAAATTACACCACGCGTAACAATAAAGAAATTTCAAAAATACCGTCGTCAAAATTAGTTCGTCTCAAAAGTAATTCAGAAGTTCGGTACAATGAGAAAAAATATTTATTTTATGCTTTTAAAACTCAAATAAAATTTTTAGAATTTCGAAATTAAAAAAATTTCGGAAATTTTATTTAAAATCACAAACGCCCGAAGCCTACGGAAATTCAAGTTTGGAACGGTTATGCGATAGTAAAATTCTTTTATGATGCGAACGGAACGAAATTATCGAAATCAACTTTTGTAAACGGCGCGAATACGGGTAGTCGCTATTATATTAACGGCGTAGAGTATGCAAGTAACGGCGCACCGGCGATATTGGATTTGATACAAAACGCGGAAGGTTTTACAAAACGCGAAACAAGCGGTGCATACAGCGATAATTTTATTATACGCGACCATCTCGGCGATACCCGTGTTGTTTTTCAAGATAAAAATAACGACGGCACTATTGATATTGCTACGGAATTGATACAGGTTAATGCGTATTATCCTTTCGGATTAAATCATGGTGCAAACTCAAACGGCGCAGGCGGAGCATATAAATATCAATACAACGGTAAAGAATGGAATGATGATTTTGGTTTGAATTGGAATCATAATGATTGGCGTTTTTACGATCCGGCAGTAGGCAGATTTTGGACAGTTGATCGTGTTTCGGAACGTGAAGACCAAGTAGCTTATACAGACTATCATTTTGGTTTTGACGATCCGATTAAGAATAATGATCCTACTGGTGAATGTCCTTGGTGTGTGGCAGCATTAGCAGGTGCAGCGAGTGGTGCAGCATTTGAGGATGGAAGCCAAGTAGTTGGTAATTTATCTGAAGGAAAAGGCTGGAATTCGTTTAAAGATGTCGATGGCGGTACAATATTAAAAGCCGGTGCTGTCGGTGCTGCTTTGGGGGGCATAGGCGGCAAAGCAGTTCAAGTACTAAATAAAATAGTAAACGCTGGGGAAGTTCTTAATGCTGTTGTAAAAAATTACGAAAGGACTTCAACAACACAACCTGTTGTAAAAAGCAACCCGAAAGTTCAAACAACAGAACAACAAACTGCATCCTTAGTTACGCAAAACGGAGGTAAGAGTAGGATAACATTAAGGTCACCCAGTGTACAAAAAGAGGTTGACTTAAAGGGTGATCCACATTTTGATAAACCTACAGATCAATATATCCAGACTCCGCATACGCATTCATCTGAATTAAATCCAAGAGCACCGAATCAGCCTCAGTATAATACAAGTCAAAGTCAACAAACAACAACAGCAACATCTCAACAAGAAATACGGGCTGCAAGAAAATATTTAGAGAAACAAAATTAAAATTTATTTTATGAAAAGAAATTTTAGTATTCCTACCAGTATTGAATTACAATTTGATAATTATTGTATGGATTTGCACAATGATTACAATGTATTAAATATTAGTATTCAAATTGAAAATAAAATAATCTTGAAACTATTATTTGGAAAAAATGACGGCTCATGGGTAAATAAAAATAACCCGCAACGATTCTCTATTATTTTTGAAGGAGTAAAAAACTTAGAATTTATTAAAGATTTATCGGTGCCGTACAAAACTCCTATTCATGAAATTGGTTTTAAAAATACCGACGATAAAGACTATGATTGGATAATGGATGAAAAGCAATCAAGTACTGATTCAAATTTATTTTTTTGGTTTGCAAGTGACGAGTATTTAAAAATTTATAGTGAATCGGCCAACCTAATTATAGATGCTTTATAAATAAATTACCGCTCGCAATACGTGTTCGTTCTTTGAATAAAAAACCCTAACGCTCGCAAAAGGTGTGCCCGCTCGCACGGGATGTTCTATTAAACAAAAAAGCAATGTAGTTGGTGTCGGTCTTTGACCGGCATCAACTATCATGCGGTCTCATAAAAGCGTACAACCGTCTGAACTATGATTATTTTTGATTTTTTTGATTTAAGTGATTTGTATCACGGCAATCAAAAAAATCAAAAATAATCATAGTTCAGACGATTTTTAACAATTCAACAAACTTACAATCACAAGCAGAATTTTCAGAATTAAATAGAATTTTCAAAATTTCGAAAATTCGTAAAAGTTGTTAAAATTCGGAAAATTCTGCTCAAACTTATTAATCATGTACAAATTCATTTTTAGTATATTTTTTTGCGTGTTGTTTTCAATATCAACACACGCCCAAACCGCACCACGTTACGATACCGTTATGGTAGCAGTATATAACACCGGCGCAAAATACCGCGCCGCACCTGCCGAGTTCGGCGCAAATCCGAGTACACTTTTTACAAAAAATAAAGAATTTGTCGGCACATTGGTTGCCGGTAATGATACAGTGCATACATGGGGCGTAAAAAATTGCGACACCTGCAAAACGCAAAAAAAACAAACGACATTAACAGTATCGCACGGTTGCAACAACGTGAACGGTGACATCAAAGATAAAATCGTTATTCTCGATTTGGGCAGTTGCAAAGATGCCACGCGCATGGCACTTTCGGCACAAAAACTCGGAGCCAAAGCAGTCATCTTCACGCATTACGACGACGACCGCGACAAAATCACGCTCAAAAAAGACGGCGGTGACGGCAAAAACAGCACGCGCAATTTGCCGGTTTCGGTGGCGGACAGCATAAAAATTCCGGTGTTTACGGTACGTAATACAACCGGTGCGAAAATGTCGGCAATGCTGCCCTCGCACATAGGCATTAAAGAACCGAAAATTTTACCGCCGGACATTCAAGGATTGGCAAGTGCAGCACAATATAGCGCCGATTCATTGGCATTGTTAAACCAACCATTAAACGCGAATATTGGCAACAACGAAATGAAATTCGCACCCAACCCGACGGACGATTTGGTTTATCTGCATTATCGTTTCGATACACCGCAATCGGTAAAAATAAATATATCGAACGGTGGCGGCAAAATTATTTTTTCAAGCAAACTCGAAGCACCGGCATCGGAAGGCGAATATGAGATAGATACGACCGGTTGGGCAAACGGCGTTTATGTCGCCACGATGCAACGCGCAGGTGTAAGATTAGTGACGAAAAAA
>JAYTNA010000218.1:0-9488 GCA_043748865.1 Saprospiraceae bacterium | reverse complement strand
GCGTTGAAAACCATCAATCCGACAGCATCGGCGATGACTTGGACGCGCTACGGTTTGGATTTATCGGATTTAGTGAAACGTGACCCGACGGCGATTTATCAAGTACGTATTTGTTTCAGAAAATCTTATGTCAATAATTCTAATTGCGGCGGCATTAAAGATAATATGGCGACGGTGAACAGTTCAAATGATTTTGAAGCATCGGATGATAACAGTTTGGAGTTTGACACTGATAATAATTCGTACTTTCATTATGGTTGGAATGGCGGTGAAGGTGGTGAACAAAATTACAAAGAACAAAATAATCCCTGCAATAATTCTTATTATAACACCGATAATTTTGTAAAACGCAACGTTTTTTGTTCCAACTTAGGAATGATTGCGAAAAAAGGTAGCGACAATTCTGTTTTCGTTGCGGTCAGCGATTTAAAATCTACGGCTCCGAAATCCGGTGTTAAATTAGATTTGTACAATTATCAACAACAAGTTATTGCTTCCGGCACAACAAGTAATGAAGGCACTTTCGTTTTCGATAAAATCAACGGCAAACCTTGGTGCGTGGTGGCGACAAACGGCAATCAGAAAGGATATTTGACTTTGGGCAACAACAATTCACTCAACATGAGTCGTTTCGATGTCGCGGGTGCGGATGTACAAAAAGGTATCAAAGGTTTTCTTTACGGCGAGCGCGGCGTTTGGCGACCGGGGGATTCGCTGCATTTGAATTTTATGCTCAACGACAGAGATAATAAACTTCCGGATAATTATCCGATTACGCTTGAATTGTACGACACAAAAGGCGCTTTACAATATCGCACAACAAGCGTAGAGAATGTAAAAAATATATACCCGTTCAATATCGCCACCCGCAACGACGCGCCGACAGGAAAATGGCGGGCAGATATTAAAGTCGGTGGTGCTACCTTTCATCAACCTTTGCGCATAGAAAATGTAAAACCAAATCGTTTAAAAATTAATTTCGATTTGAATAACCTCGTAGAACGCGCCAAACTTGAAGGACAAGATGCATCGCCACTTTTGGGCGATGACAAAATAGACGGGAAACTGCAAGTCAATTGGTTGGTCGGCGCACCCGCACACGGATTACACGCCAAAATAGAAGCGACACTCGTATCGGCAACTTCAGTATTTCCGAAATTTAAAAATTATGTTTTCGATGATCCGACGCGCAAATTCAAATCGGAACCGGCAGTTATTTTTGATGGTAACGTGGATGATAACGGTTTCGCACAAGTGAAAACAGTTTTGCCGAAAGTTGAAAATGCACCGGGAAAATTAATCTTAGGCTTCAAAATGCGGGCGTTTGAGCAAGGCGGCGATTTTTCGAGTGATTATAAAACTGTGATTTACGCGCCCTATAAATCTTTCGTTGGTGTTTTTATTCCGAAAAACAAAGCCAATGAAAAACGGATTGACATGAATACCAATGGCACAATTTCTTTTGCGTTGGTGGATAAAGACGGAAATCCTTTGAAAAATAGAACGATTGATGTCAATGTTTATCGCGTAGAATGGCATTGGTGGTGGGAACGCGACGAGGGCGACAATGCCAATTTCGAATCGTCGAAAGATATGAACGTAGTCATGCAAAAAACGGTGACGACAAACAGCGAAGGTATTGCAACGATGCCGATAAAAACCGATAAATGGGGACGCTATTTAGTGCGTGCCGGCGATTTAAGTACCGGACATTTTTCGGGCGATTATTTTTACAGCGGCTACCCTTGGGATGATAATGATAAAGAAAATATGAGTCGCGACAATGCAGCGATGTTAAGTTTTTCGACGGATAAAGAAAAATACACTGTCGGTGAAAACATCGAAATAAATATTCCGACACCGGAAGGCGGCAAGGCTTTGATTTCAATCGAAAACGGCTCAAAAATTTTGGAAAACAAATGGATTGATACCCGCAAAGGTCTCACAAAATATGTTTTTCGCGCTACTTCCGCAATGTCACCGAATGTTTATGCTTTCATTACGCTCATTCAATCACACAACAACGCGAAAAATGATTTGCCGATTCGAATGTTTGGTGTCACACCCATTACGGTGGATGATCCGAAAAATAAACTCGAACCGATTGTGAAAACGCCGGAGGTAATGAAACCCGAAGAAAACGCGACGATAACTGTGTCCGAAAAAAACGGCAGACCTATGGCATATACGATTGCGATTGTAGACGAAGGTTTATTGGATTTAACAAAACATGAAACACCGAATCCGCTCTCCACGATTTACGCGCGTGAAGCACTCGGCGTAAAAACTTTTGATGTTTACGATCAAGTACTCGGTGCTTACGGCGGAACACTCGAACGCATTCTGAATATCGGTGGCGATAAAGCCGCGAAAGCAAAAAATGCTCAAGTCGCCAATCGCTTCAAACCGGTGGTGATGACGCTCGGACCTTTTGCGTACAACGGCGGAACAAAAACGCACGTTGTAAAAATTCCGAATTATGTCGGTTCTGTGCGTGCAATGATAGTGGCGACCGACGGTCAACGCGCTTACGGTAACGGCGAACAAACAACGCCGGTGCGCAAACCTTTAATGGTTTTGGCAACTTTGCCGCGCACACTTTCTCCACAAGAAAAATTAAAATTGCCGGTAGATGTTTTTGCAATGGAGCCGAAAATAAAAAATGCGACTATCACAGTTACAGAAACTTCCGGCTTAGTAGATATTGTCGGACAGAAATCAAAACAAGTTGCATTTCAAAATATCGGCGATAAAATAGTTGATTTTGATTTGGCGGTCGGCGCTAACCAATCCGGCATTGCAAAATTTCATATCGTAGCTGAAGGCGGTGGTGAACGTGCTACTTCTGATATTGAAATTGATGTGCGCAATCCGAATCCATTCGTGTCCGATGCGAAATCGGGCGTTGCAAATGCCGGTGAAAGCGTGAATTTTAATTACACCGCGATGAATAATGGCAAAGCGACTTTGGAGGTATCTAATATCCCGCCACTCAATTTAGCATCGCGTCTCTCTTATCTCATCGAATATCCGTACGGTTGCATCGAACAAACAATAAGTGCCGCGTTCCCGCAATTATACGTGGATAAACTGATGAATTTAGACGAAGCAACTAAAAAGAAAACAGTAACGAATATAAAAGCGACAATAGATCGTATGCGCTTGTTTCAAACACCCGACGGCGGATTCACGTATTGGCCCGGCGGAGATTATACCGATAATTGGGCAACGAATTATGCGGTGCATTTCTTGATTGAAGCAAAAAATGCCGGCTATGATATACCGACAGGTATGCTCGACCGTTGGACAAAATACGCGCAACAAACCGCCAAACGTTGGACAAACGCCGACTTACCGCTACCCTATTGGAGTGACGAACAACGCGATGTAACGCAAGCCTACCGGTTGTTTACATTGGCACTCAATCGCACACCGGAAAATGCGGCGATGAATGCACTGCGCGAAAAAAAGAATTTATCTGTGACGGCGCGCTATGCTTTGGCGGCGGCTTATGCACTCGGCGGTAAACAAGATGTGTCGAAACAATTAGTGAATAACGCGCCGGTAACGATTAATTTTTATCGAGAAATGAGTTACACCTACGGTTCCGATTTGCGCGACCAAGCGATGATTTTAATGTCTGATGTATTGATAGGCGATAAAACTCAATCGGCAACGGTTGCGCAAGAAGTGAGCAGAAAATTAAATTCCGGCGATTGGTATGGCACACAATCTGTTGCTTTCGGTTTAATGGCGATGTCGAAATATGCACAAGCGAACGGCGTGGGCAACGGTTCAACGATGAGTTTTGCATACAATATCAACGGCAAAGCCGCAAATTTTTCAACACAAATGCCCATCGGACAAATTAATTTACCGCTTGCCGGCGTGAATAATTTGTCGGTGAAGAATACCGGCGGTAAAGGACAATTATTTATACGCATGGTTCAACGCGGACAACCGCCTGTGGGTACAAATGTTTTACCGAATACGGATCAGAATATAAAAATGACCATCGCTTATAAAACGCAAAAAGGCGAACCGATCAATATTTCTCGAATAAAACAAGGCACCGATTTTATTGCCGAAGTTATGATAACAAATACCGGCGCACTCGGCAAAAACTTTAAAGAACTCGCACTCACGCAAGTTTTTCCGGCAGGTTGGGAAATTATTAATACACGGATGAACCAAATGCAAACCGCGTCCAACGCTTCTGTTCCACGTTATTTAGATATTCGCGACGATCGGGTGAATACTTTTTTTGATGTGGATGCCGGCAAAACGAAAATTTTCCGCGTACAACTCAATGCAAGTTACGTCGGAAAATTTTGGATGCCGACGCAATCTTGCGAAGCGATGTACGATAATTCCATCAGTGCGCGACAAGGTGGTTCGTGGGTAGAAGTTGTGGCGGATGAAGGAAAGAAAGCGATACAGTAAGAATAATTATGGACAAGTCGCGACTTGTCCATAATTAAAAACAAATTAATGATGTCAATCAATAAAAAGATTGTTCATTATTCATTGTTCATTTTTTTATTTGCTCGGCGGCATTGCCGGGCGTACTTCTACTTTACTCGGCAAAGTGCGTGCAGGCATGTTAATCAAATCGTACACAATTTGTCCGATATCTTCCGGTTGAATTTTCCAAGCATCGTGTTCATTCGGCGTGTGGTTATTAAAATGCGTGGCGACAGATCCCGGCATGATGGTACTTACTTTTATGCCGTCTTTTCTTAAATCCAACATAATGGCTTGAGTGAAGCCGACCAAACCGAATTTGCTCGCGTTATAAGCCGCAGCCGTTTCAAAAAAATTAGCACCTGCTAAGCTGGCAATAGAAATAAAATAGCCTTTGGTTGCTTTCAATGGTTCTAAAGCGGCTTTAATGCCGTAAAAAACGCCGGTTAAGTTGATGTCAATTGTTTCGTGCCATTCTTCAACCGAAAGCGATTGTATCGGTGCAAAATGTCCGACACCCGCGTTGGCAATAAAATAATCCAACCTGTCCCAAGTTGCAATAACTTGAGCTACTGCATTTTGTTGCGAAGCAAAATCGCGCACATCCGATACGATACCCAGAGCATAACCCGCTTTTATTTTATTTAATGCGTCGGCTGCTTCGTCTGCACCGGCTTGTGTGCGACTTGTGATGGCAACTTTGATACCATGTTTAATCAAAACTTCAGAAATGCCATAACCGATACCTTTTGAACCTCCCGTAACGAGTGCAATTTTTATCATTTTTGATGTTTTTTTAAATTAAAAATAAAGATTTAAGACTGGTGTATTTTGACATAACGCCGAATGCAGTACCGAAAGTACTTAAAAATTTTAGTTTATGTTCGTACCGGTGCTACAACTATTCATTATAAATTTTCAAAACTTCCACATTCAAAAAATCAATGAGCGGTAGAATATGCAAACCGTCGTCGCGTTGATAGTTTTTGCTGTCGGGCGTTATCACGTAAAACAAATTGGGTTGAATATCTTCTTTCACTTCATAAAAACCGCGCGATACAGTCGGACTGTTATTCAGTTTAATTTCAACAATTATTTTTTTTCCGTTCGGAGCGATGAGCAATAAATCTGTTTCGGCACCTTTTTGTGTTCTGTAAAAATAATACTCCCAACGATTAAAAGTGGCGCGGCGAATTTGTTCAATCACATATCCTTCCCATGAAGCACCCGCTAAAATATTATTCAACAGCGTTTCATTTGAATTTATGTTTGAAAGCCGATGTAAAATGCCGGAATCGCGGATATATAATTTAGGCGTTTTTACCAATCGCTTCGTTGTATTCGCGGCATAAGGTTGTAAACGCGTGATTAAAAACGCACCTTCAAGAATATCCAAATAATTTTTGACGGTGGGTTGAGAAATGCCGAGTGTACGCGACAGATCGGCAATATTTAATAAATTTCCGTGAACAGAAGTTAGCACCGTTATTAGACGAATGAGAGCTGCGGGTGCTAATTCATAACCCAACAAACGCACATCGCGTTCGATAAAAGTTTTAATGAGGCTTTCTAACCAACGGCTGCACACAGTATCGGTGGGTGCCAAAAGTGCATCCGGAAATCCGCCGCGAAACCAATGCGTTTGCAAACTAATTTCATCGGGCAGTTCGTTGAGTGCAAACGGCATAAGTTCAGTGTAAGCAATTCTGCCGGCTAATGTTTCCGAAGATTCGCGCAGTAACCACGGCGAAGCCGAACCCAATAAAATAAAACGCGACGGTTCGCGCTTCTGATCAATTATGGCGCGCAGCAAAGCAAATAACGCAGGCGCGCGTTGTACTTCATCAATGATGATACATTTATCGGCATTTTGTTGAAAATAACGCGTAGGTTGCTCTAATAAATTGGCATCTTCTGAGAGTTCTAAATCGAAATAAACTGTTTCTTTTTTTAAAAGCGGTGCCAATGTTTTTGCCAAAGTAGTTTTACCGACTTGACGCGGACCGACAATGCTCAAAACCGGAAAGTATTGAGCATCTTCAAGAATTTTTTCTGTAATTTTACGCTGTATCATACACAAAGATACAATTAAGGTAGTAAATTCTAAAATTCAATTTTTAATTTACTACCTTAATGCGAAAAATATTTCATTTTATTTGATTAAATTGTAAAAATTATAATTACTCAGGTTGCATTTGAGATATAAAAACTGCGAAGCGGTTCAATATGAATAGCCCCGCGATTCTCGCGACAGCGCGGGGTATAACGATCAAGATTTTGCAACTGCATCGCAGTTGAATATATGTTCGTTCAAATGAGCAAGCACATTCAACTGCATTGCAGTTGCAGATTATTTGTATTTTATCCCCGCGCTGTCGCGCGGGGCTATTCATATTCAACCGCTTCGCGGTTTTTTCTTCAATAGAGTTGAGTAGTTACTAAAAATTATCAACAACTATTTTATGCTTTCTCGTAGAAAATTTCTTAAAACGACACTTTTAATTTCACCTTTAATCGTCTTATCAGACGCTTTTTGGTTTGAAAAATTTTTTATTGAAACGAAAGAATTTTTTTTGACCGGTGCAACGCGCACAACACAAAACTTAAAACTCGTTCAGATTTCCGATTTGCATCTTCAAAAAATAAATTATCCGATTACTCAACTTATCAACAAAATAAATAAAATCCAACCCGATTTAATTTTAATTACCGGTGGTGTGATTGACAAAGCCGATAACCTCGATTTACTTTCCGATTTTTTAAAACTTATTGACAAAAACTTAAAAAAAGTAGCGATACTCGGCAATTGGGAATATTGGGGTAAAGTTAACTTGGCGGCGTTAGAAAAAATTTATTCAGAAAACAATTGTACCCTACTCATTAATCAAACACAACAATTTAGTTTTCAAAACAAAACCATTTCAATAACCGGCGTTGATGATTTTTTAGGCGGCAAACCGGATATTGAAGTGGCATTAAAAAATTATGCGAAAAGCGATTATCACATCGTTTTGAACCATTGCCCGAAATATAGCGACGAGATTGTTCGAAAAATAAACTTAAGTACCACACCCGTTGATTTTATTTTATCCGGTCACACGCATGGCGGACAAATTAATTTTTTCGGTTTCGCGCCTTTTTTGCCGTCCGGCAGTGCCGCTTATGTACGCGGTTGGTACGACAATAATTCGATTAAAATATATGTTTCAAAAGGTATCGGTACGAGTATTTTGCCGGTGCGTTTGGGTGCAAGAGCGGAAATCGCTGTTTTTAATTTGCTTGGCACTTAAAAACTAAAACTTTAAACTTAAATAACATCATTTTAAAAAAAGAGACGCCTGAATTTTTACTTGATATTACCAAAAAAAAGCGCAAAGAAATTCCTGTTTCTTTGCGCTTTTTTGTTTTAAATCCAAAATCCATAATCTCTAATGAATTATGCGAATTAAGAGTTGAAACCCTATAAAACGGGCAAAAATATCAATTTTAAACGCTTAGAATCGCGTAAAAATAACTTGATTTTTTTTTGGCTATAAGCGATTCTGAATAAAAAAAATTCGATTTTTCGAGCATTTTTAATCAAAAAAAGCCTGTTTTTAATGGTTTCAGCTCTTAATTCAAATGAATTAAATACCAATTCGTACCATCTGATTGAATAGTTATACTGTTTTTAGTGGCGATTGTAGTAGCGTTGGAGGCATCGAATTTGAGATAAGTACTCGTTGTAATCGTACCACCGCTTTGATTAAGGATGACATATTCACGACGCGGACAAGTACTTGCAGCAGGAAATGTAATAGTCGATGTACTACTTGTTACAATGATTGTGTGATGTGTTGCATCAAGTGTTAAATTAGTGGCGGTGGTTGTAATGGCATTAGCAAACGAACCTGAAACATCTAAGGTCGCATTAGGCGAAGTTGTACCGATACCGATTGAACCACTGACACCATAAATCCAGTTACCGATACTTAATTGATTACTTACTGTTTGTGTCGGAACTTGCGCGGCATTACCGATGACAATATTATTGGAACCCGTTGTGATGCTGCTGCCTGCCCGATAACCTAAAGTGGTATTATTCGCGCCGATTGTATTTAAAAAAAGCGCACTGTCGCCAACCGCAGTATTACCACTTGCAGTTGTATTTGAATGCATGGCTTTAAAGCCCACGGCTGTGTTGCTCCATGCAGTTGTGTTTTGATCAAGCGCGAAAGTACCTACTCCTACATTACTGGAACCGGTCGTATTGACAAGACCGGATTGATACCCCGTAAAAGTATTATTTGCACCGGTGTTAACGTTGCCGGCTTGATAACCCAAAAAAGTTTCACCATTAATGCCAATTCTGCCGGCTTTTTGATTATTGACTTTAAAATTAAAAGGTATATTGTCGGTAGTCCCGATAAAATTCGTGCCGTCAACTGTACCGGTGTTCCCCAAAACACTCCAAGCAGAAGCAGAGGCTAACGCACACGTACTGTTCCAACCGCCGATGCTTCCGCGATATAAATAAACACAAGAATCGGTCGTATTAAAAATCATCAAACCGGTTGCAGGTGATGAAATAGCATTCATCTGTGCTGCCGTTAACCTCGGCATTAAAAAACCTTTAGTCGTTGACTCTACTTCAAAAACAGCTGAAGGTGTTTTTGCACCGGGTGTCGTTCCAACTTTCGAATCGGTTTGAGCCATTATATTCATGGCAGTAATGAGAAAGAGCAGCACCGATAGGTTTTTTTTTATGACCACAAGTACATAATTAGACATAAGATTTAATTTTAAATGGTAATGATTGCGCATGAAGGGTACCATAAATTTTCACTGGGGAGAATTTTTCGTGAAACTTTATTTAAGGGTACATTAATAAGTTGTGATTTAGAATGCAAATCTCGTTCCGTTTTTGTAAATTTTATAGATTTTCTTAACCGACGTTGATTCAAAAAAAGTCGCGTAAGAAAAATAAATTTTCTTACGCGACTTTTTGTTCCGGTAATTCTCAGGAACACGAAATAAATAATAAT
>JAYTNA010000217.1:0-1464 GCA_043748865.1 Saprospiraceae bacterium | reverse complement strand
TTTTACAATAATTATTCGTTAAACAGTGACCCATTTTTGTTTTCTATGACTTTCCAAAATGCGTTCGCAAATCAATAATTCTCTGTAACCATCTGCGAAAGTCGGGAACGTCGGGTGTTCGGGTTGATGCCCTTTTTCAATAGCAGCATAAACCTCTTTGAACATTTGTTTAGAAGTATCCGGAAAACCTTCATTGTGTCCGCCCGGAAAACTTATTATGGCTGCGGCTTCTTTGTGCACCACAGACGGATCCTTCATCACTGATTCATTATAACCATCGCGATTGCCAATCCACATTTCATTTGGCGATTCGGAGTTCCATGCAAAAGTTTTTTTGGAACCGGAAATTTCTAATTTCAATTGATTTTTTCTACCTGCCGAAACTTGCGACACTGTTACCGAACCGCGATTACCGTTATTGAAACGCAATAAAACATTAGCGTGATCTTCTGTCGTTATCGGCACATCGGCGTAATCTTCCGGTTGCAACATTTTTCCAGAATAAGTTTCAACCGGCTTTAAAGGTTTTTTGCGTGTTTTGTGAATGGTATTAAAATCTGCCATTACCTCGACTGTTTTTAAACCTGTTATGTATTCAATCACATCCATTAAATGCGACCCGATATCTGCAATCGCACGCGAGTCACCGGATTTATCCGGTTCTAAACGCCAATTGTAATCGGTGTTGTAAAAAAGCCAATCTTGTAAATAAGAACCGAGAATAGAATACACATTACCTAACTCACCACATTCGCGCATCGTTTTCATTTGACGTACCAATGGATAATATCGCAAATTGAAATGCACCGCGTTTACTAAACCGGATTTCGCCGCGAGTGCCACTAATTCTTCGGCTTCCGCCAAATCTTTCGCTAAAGGTTTTTCGCAAATTACGTGCTTACCTGCAGCTAATGCGGCTTTCGATTGACTGTAATGCAAAAAATTCGGCGTGCAGATATGCACGGACGTTATGCTCTTATCATTCAATAAATCATCAAATACATACGCTTTCGGAATACCCAATTGTTTGGCTTTTTCTGTTGCCAAATCAATATTCACTTCGCACAATGCCGCGACTTCTACATTTGGCAAACGGCGCAATGCTTCTATGTGCGCGGGTCCAATAAATCCTGTACCAACTACACCTACTTTGATTTTATTCATAATTATTTTTTTTGTTTAAAGAAGAAATTTATTTCAATGCAGAGACATCCATTTATGGCGTCTCACTCATGCATGGTGCAAACGTTTTGCAATTTTGTTTTGCCGAATCATTTTTGCCGCATAAACAGGAGGAGACGCCATAAATGGACGTCTCTACATGGGCTTAAACGGCATTTCAAAAATATATTTTCCCGAACCGATTTTAATGGATTGATTACTGTGCAAATTAATTTTTATACCGGTTTCACTAACATCTCCCGGATTTTTAATTGGAAAATAAACAGTCGCAGATGTATTTGT
>JAYTNA010000216.1:0-5543 GCA_043748865.1 Saprospiraceae bacterium | reverse complement strand
CCAACGTTCGGTAATTTTTTTATTTGTTCTGGATACGTGGAAGATAAATCAACGGCAACTAAATCATGTTCGGCACCGAGCGCGTAGATGTATTCGTTAATTTGTTTTGAAATGCAAACAATGCGCTTTGTTTGTTCTGCTTTTTTATCGTCGTTGCCTAAGCGACCGCAGGAAATTAAAAGGATACACAAACTTAATGAAGCTAATAATTTTTTCATTGAACTGTTTTGTCTTAATAGGGTGGTGCTTTCTTTTTTTGCCGTAATTAATAGATCGTTAACGTCGAGCGTTAAATAGTTATAATTTAGGCGTTTTTTTTGAAAAGCAGCAGAGCTGCGTTCTCTCGGTAGAATAAAAGAAATAAAATGTTTCTGAGGTGCAGCGCACCGTCCTCTTATCCGAGAGGACGGTGCGCTGCACCTCAAAACGCTTGTCGCGTATTTTTTCTACCAAGAGAACGGTGCGCTGCACCTTTATAATTATAACTATTTAATGCTCAACTCTATTGCCCTATTCTCTTGCCGTAAGGCTTTCAGCCTTTTTTTATTTTTTATTTTTTTTGCACAACGGCAACGCTCAAATCACTTTTATTTTTTTACCTTCAAACTCGACAATATCGCCGACTTTGACTTTCAAGCGTTTTCTGAAATCTATTGCACCATTATATTTTACCAAGCCTTCGGTGACAACAACTTGTGCTTCGCCACCTGATGAAACCATATCAGTCACTTTCAATAATTGAATCATGGGGATGTATGCGCCTTCAAGTTTAAATTCAATCATGATATTGTAGTTGAGCGAATATTTAAAATTTCAGCAAAGTTAAAAAAATCTATCCTTGTTCTCGACATTTAAAACATCAATACTGTAATTTTTTTTCAAAGATTAAAATTTTTAAAGTATTATTTTTAGTTTCGCACCTTGAAAATATCTATGTACAGGAGAAACCAATAAATAATTAATGAAAAAATTCACCACAATTACATCGCGTTTTATTCCTTTAAATATGGAAAACGTGGACACAGACCAAATTATACCGGCGCGTTTCTTGAAAGCGACAAGCCGAGACGGTTTCGGCAAAAATTTATTTCGAGATTGGCGTTACACGAATGACGACGACAAACAACCAAAAGCAGATTTTATTTTAAATAATCCGACTTTTAAAGGTGAAATTCTCGTTGCCGGAAAAAATTTTGGTTGTGGTTCGAGTCGCGAACACGCGGCGTGGGCGATTACGGATGCCGGCTTCAAAGTTGTCGTAAGTAGTTTTTTTGCCGATATTTTTAAAAACAACGCGCTCAACAACGGTTTGCTTCCGGTACAAGTGAGTGACATTTTTTTAAAAGAAATTTTTGCTGTGGGTGCCAATGATACTTTGACTGTTAATTTAGAAAATCAAACGATCACGATTGATAAAACCGGCGCAACGGCATCGTTCGACATTAATCCGTACAAAAAAACGTGCATGATTAACGGTTATGATGATATTGATTTTCTGTTGAGTTTGAAAAAAGAAATTGCGGCGTTTGAGAAAAATTTAGTCGGTTAGCTTGTTAGTTAGTTAGTTTATTGGTTAGTTAGCTTTTAAAATTAACACCGAGCAACTAACTACCGTTAAACCAATAACCGATAACCAATAACCAATAACCATCTTTGAGCTGGATAGATTCATTTTTCAAGAAAAAAATAATAGCCGCAGAGGATGTGCGCTTGAATTTGGGACGATATAGCGACAACGATAAAGAACCCTATCAATACGAAGCATGGAAAAAATCTTTGCAGAAATATGATGCCGGAGATTATATTGCGGCATTCAACCATTTTTTTAAATACTTACGCGACGATAGCACCGACAACGTGCGGTGGCAAGAAATACCGAGCGGATTGAAATTTGAAATTTCGCAAGGCTCAAAACGCATTACCGGTATCGCCAATGCCGAAAAATTTTCTTGTGTGTCGCGCATTGCTTATGCCGACCAATTGAACGTGGTTTATATGCGACAATTGGTGGAAGCCAATTATTTTCTTTATTATGCGCGCTATGCACTCGACGACGATAATAATTTAACCATTCAATTCGACACGCACGCCGTTGATGCTTCACCGTATAAATTATATGCAGCAATAAAAGAAGTGGCGATTAATGCCGATAAGCAAGACGATTTATTGCTCGACGAATTTAATACCGAACTCATATCGCTTGATTCCGGTTCACGTACAGAATTGCCAGCGTTTGAAAAAGAAAAAAAATATATTTATCTGCACACACAAATCGAAAAAATATTTTCGGAAATAGATGCCGGCGGTTTAGATGTGCAACGATATCCGGGCGGTGTAGCCTATATGCTTTTGTCGTTGGCGTATCGTTTAGATTTCCTTTTGGCTTCTCAAGGTTATATGCTCGATGCTTTTCAACGCATGGAACGTTTATATTTTGATAGTAGTATTCGTTCCACTTCCCAAAAAAACTTGACTATTCGCCGCGAGTTCCGACAAATATTGGAACGCTCGAAAGAACAAACAGCCGCAGAATTATATAATACTACCGCAACTTTCGGCGTATTGCCACCCAAGCCGCATGAAGTTTTGGTGCAAAGTATAACCGGCGAACTGAAAAATATGGATTGGTACGAACAAAACGGACATGATAATGTAGCGATGGCGATTCCGGATTTTATTGTCGGCAATGCACTTTTCAATTATACATTGCCGCAACCCGATCGTGCTTTTTTAGAATTGTATTATCGCATCACGCAAGCCGATTTTTTTAAATCAATGAATATTGATGAACAATACATTGATAGCACGACCGGACAATACAATGCGAGAAATATCAAATCGGCGATAAAAAAAATTACGGATAAATATGTCGAAAAATATCCGCGCTTGCAACCGAATATAGATATTCTAGATTTTAGAAAACCGTGTGTGTTTGCGCGTTCTTATTTGATGATGTTGAAAGAATTAAATGTTGCACCGAAAAATTATCCGATTTCGATACTCGATTAATGGTCAGCTACCATCTTTCATTTATCGCTACTATATTTTTTGCTGGCAGCTGATAGCTGATAACTAAAATGAATATTGACATTGTAGGTAATTTTAAAAACACCGTAGTAGAAATCGCTACACCTTTCAGTACAGGTACCGGATTTTTATTGACGTGTGCGACAGGAGATATACTCATCATCACTAACAACCATGTAATTGACGGGAACAAAGAAGTGATTGTCGAAGGCATTGTATTAGAGCGGCAACCGGTGCGCGTAGTGTATATAGATATATTTTATGATATTGCTTTTCTAAAAATTAATGCTAAAATAAAATCTGATAATGTAAAAACAAATTCGGCAAAAGTACACGAGAGCGATCCGGTGGTTGCCATCGGTCATCCATTCGATTTGAAATATACTTTTACGCAAGGTATTGTTTCTAATCCCGCGCATATTGTTAATAATATCGCTTACATTCAGCACGATGCAGCGTTGAATCCCGGCAACAGTGGCGGACCGCTTATCAATACCGACGGCGAAATTATCGGTATGAACACTTTTGTCCTCAAAGACGGCAGCACAATTGGTTTTTCTTTGCCCATAAAAGTTATTCTCGACTCTCTATCGGCGTTTTTATCAGGTATCGGTAGCGTTGCAGCGCGTTGCACGGCTTGTACGCATATCGTTTTCGATACGACTATCGAGCGCAAACAGTATTGTCCGAAGTGCGGTGCAAAAGTAGAACTGCCGGACAAATGCGACGAATACACACCCGAAGGCGTTTCGCTCACGATAGAAAGAATGTTACAAAAATTAGGTTACGATATTCGCCTCAGTCGGCGCGGGCCGGATGGTTGGGAAATAAAAAAAGGTTCGGCGAGAATTAATATTGCCTATTACCGACAAAAAGGCATCATCACTTGCGAATCGCATTTATGTACGCTGCCGCCTCAACATATTCGAGCGGTGTATGAATTTATTTTGCGCGAAAATTTCAAAAACGAAGCCTATACTTTAAGTGTTTTGGGTCATGATATTGTTTTATCATTTTTGGTTTATGACAGGTACTTAAATGAAAAAACCGCTGTCCGTCAACTCGAACAATTTTTTGAAAAAGCAGATGAATACGATAATTTTTTTGTAGAAAAATTTGGGTCGGAGTGGTTGAGCTAAAAGATTATTTTCCAATCAATAATTCATTTTGATGTCGAATTCGCCGACACAAAATACGCATAATACTGCGCAAAACTTCCGGTCTGCCTTCCATCAGTTCATACCATTCTTCCTCTTCAAGTTTCAACAAAAGTGTATCGGTGACAGCCGTTGCGGAAGCGGAACGCGGTTCCGGATCAAGCAGTGCTAATTCGCCGAAAAAATCGCGATTTTTATTTTCTATGAACGTATTATCGCCGTCGTGTATTTTCACGATGCCCTCATATATAATGTACATACTGCTACCGTTGTCGCCTTTATTGAAAATAATATCGCCTTTCGATATTGCCACTTCTTTCACGATGGGAACGATTTCGGCGATGATATTTTCCGGCGTGTCGGAAAACAACTGCGTACTTTTCAAAACAAAAACTTTTTCAATATCCGTTAGTCGTTGTTCGTGGTGGTAATGTTTCATCATTTCTTCTATTTTATTATTGGCGATGGATTTATAGTTTTCCGGTTGTGTTGTTTTAAAATGATTGATGGCTTCAAAACTACTTTGTCTTAAAAGTTGCGTTCTATTGTTTAAATAAAATGAATAATTTTCAAAACTATCTGACGTGACGGCAAGTTCACGCAAGGCTACACTAACCGTCCATTTTGTAAATTTTTTTTCGCCTTGTTGAATCACATATAACGTAAAATTTTCGGGTTCAATCGGTGTGTGGTGTTTTTTTAGTTGTAGAACTTTTGCATCAGCCGGTACATTTTCGAGCAGCACGGAGATATCCTCATAAACTCTTTTCGGAATAATATTATCCAACATTTCTAAGGCATTGGCTTTTTTTTCTTTTTCAGCTAAATATACAGCAGACTCCGCCTTTTTTATAGTATCTGTTGGATACAGAAGTCTAAAAATTTGAAAAATACGCGCAATACACAATTCAAGTTCGTGACTCAGAGCTTTGAGCAATGAGTTGTGACCTGCTGTTAGCTGTGAACTACTAATGTCGGGCAGCTCACGACTCAAAGCTAATTTCTTTGAGCTAATTGTTAATTCCTCACGGCTCAAAGCTACCAATAACGTATGTGTATGACTAAATTCGGTACCTAATAATTGAGTAAAAATTTGTTTTTCCGATGTTGTATGTCTATAGTTCAGAACATTTAATGCAACAACGGCAGTATTTCTAATGGGGATATTTTCATTTACCGATTTTGTTTTACCGTTTTCCGTTTGCAATTGTTCCACTAAAAATTTTTCTACCGTTTTTCCGCCGGTTTTTTCCGCTATTTTTATGAAATCAATAATATTAGTTGGTTGGTTAGTTTGTTGGTTAGTTAGTTTGTTGGTTTGTTGGTTAGTTTGTTGGTCTTGGACTAACTGACTAACCG
>JAYTNA010000215.1:0-3303 GCA_043748865.1 Saprospiraceae bacterium | reverse complement strand
ACGTCCGTTTGCACGACGAAAGAGATCGTCTACGTCGCCGTCGCCTAACCAAGAATTGACAACGCCGGTAAAAATTAAACCGTTATCGGCTGTGGATTTTATGGCATAAATACGCTCTCCTCCACTGCCGCCAAAAAGTTTTTGGTTTTTAGGAACGAGTGTTTGAGCATTTAGGGTTGAGGTGATTAGCAGGCATACAATGAGCTTGAAAATGTACAAAGTGTTTGTTCGCATGGATTAAAGCACAACTAATGGTTAAAGATTAGGAGGATTATCTTTAGTTAAAGTATAAAGTTTGTTCAGTAAAATTCATATAAAAATACCAAAATTATAAAAAAGTAATTGTTATTCCTAATTATTTATAACAGTTTCATACCATAAACACTAATTAACTTACAAAATACCGTAAAAAGAGTTTATAAATTATAAATTATTAATGATAAATGAACACAATGGTATTTACCATTTTTTGGAATAAAAAGAAACATTTTTTGGCTCTCATTTTTACTTATTTTTTTTTATTGACTTAATAATGAACAAGTTAAATTTATTATTATCAAATTTCGCTTTTTGAAAATATATTGAATGATGTTCTTCGTTCTATTTTAGTTTTATACAAAATGCCAGTTATGTGAATCGTAAATACAATTTATTTATCGCGTCTCGCAGTAATATCTGAATCAGAATTTTCAGAATTTTAGAATTACCGGAATTGAAAATTATTCACACGTTATTTAATCAATTGTCAATTACCCGCCCGTTTCGCTTTTTCCCAAATAACCGATTGCTTCCCGCCAATCAATCGAAAAAAACCGCGAAAAACGGAATAGTTCATCATGCAAAAATAGTAGGGAATGTAAAGTGCTTTGACTTTTATTTTGAATTGCTCGAATGTCCAACCCAAAAGTGCGGCGATATAAAAAACGACTTGTGCATAAAAAAGATAGGTGTATAATTTTTCGGGCGATTGTTGATTCAGCACAAACAAATAATTTAATCCGAAAATAATCGGGAGTGCGAGCGGTGCGAGTGTCCAACGCAAAACACGATGCGAGATATATTGAAATGACAGCGTGCCGTATTTTAAAGGATTGAGTAAACCGCGCAAACGCCAAACCGCTTGCAAGCCGCCGGCTGAAATGCGAATTTTGCGTTTCAATTCTTCTTTTACGTTTTCCGAACTGCCTTCAATGGCATACGCTTCGGGTTCATAAACAACTTTATAACCGCGTTTGGCGATGCGCAGTGTCATTACAAAATCTTCGACAAGTGTATCGCGTTCAACGGGTTGATATAAATCTGTTCGTATGGAAAACAGTTCGCCGGCAGCACCTACAACGGAATGTAATTCAGAATCCCATTTTTTGAGTAAGGATTCGTATTTCCAATAAAAGCCTTCACCGGCTCCGGCGGCTTCGCCACTCGATTGTACGCGTTTTTCGCCGGCAACAGCACCGACATTAGGGTCGGCATAGTGTCGCACAATTTTTTTTACGGCTTCGTGATTCAAATCTGTGTTCGCATCCGTAAAAATAACTATCGGCGTTTGAACAAAAGGCATGACGCGCTCAACGGCAGCAATTTTTCCGCACCGTTCCGGTTTGAAAAAAAGTTCGATTTTATTTTTATCGGGGTTCGGATAATTGGCAATCAAATCATTCGTCGTATCGGAAGTGCCGTCGGTAACAAAAAAGAAATGAATTTTATTTTTGGGATAATCAAGGGCAAAAGAGTTGCGCATTTTTTCTTGAATCCATTTTTCTTCGTTGTACGCCGCCACTAAAAAAGTAACTTCCGGCAAAGTTTCATCTTGCTCGGAATTTAAGTGAATTGTTTTTTGTGTTGTGAACAAACGTTTTAATTTTACCAAAAAATAAAGCAATATACCGTAACCGGCATAACTGTAAAAAACGATAAAAATGAGCAACCAAAAAAGTAAAACGTAAGACATGTAAGTAGTTATTGGTTATTGGTTATTGGTTATTGGTTTTTACAGCCAATATCTATTCACCAAAAATATGTTCTTTAGAAAATTTACAATTTTTCTACCGCAAAGATAGGGAAGTTAAAAATGAACAATGAATAATGAAAAATATTGCCAAGATTTTTTGATTAGTTGTAAGTTCTTAATTGTTAATTGTTAACTTGCCGAAACCGAAATTCTAAATTTCTGACTCAGAAACCAATTATCACTAACAACTAAGAACTAACAACTATTTTATTTACTTTTATAGACTCAAAACTAAAAAATGAATTCACGCAATACAAGACTTGTTACCGTTTTTTTATTTGCCCTCGTACTTTTTAATTTTCCGGTAGTTGGTATTATTTTTAGGTTCAATCGACAATCCATTATTCCTGTAGGATGGGTGTATATTTTTGCAGTTTGGTTAATTATTATAATGTGGGTACGAAAAGTAGCGAAGTAATTGTTAATTGTTAATTGTTAATTGTTAATTGTTAATTTACTTAATATTCTATCTGGAATTAAGAATTTATAATTAACCATTAACCATTAACCATTGTCTTTCTGCTTCTTTTAACATTTCGGGCGTACCAATATCACACCATGAATCGCCGATGTGATTGAAACCCATAATTTTATATTTGTCGCAAATTTTTAAATACCAATCAATAATCGTGAAATAATCTTCGGGTGGAAAAGTTTTAAAAATTTTTGGGTCAACGACGTGGAAACAACTGAACGAATACATATCTAAAACCGAAGCATTTCTGCCGATAATTATTTTTTTTTGTTTGAGATTTAGCCAACCGCACATTCGCATTTTTTCGTCATGCAACATATATCGGCTCGTGTCGCGTTTTTGAACAGCGTAAGTAACGGCTGCTTTACTTTTCAAATGTGCATCCAGCATTTTATTCAAATCAATCGTGCTTAAAATATCAGCATTGCAGATAAAAAAAGGTTGTCTGTCATCAAAAAACCAAGCTGCTTTTTTTAATCCGCCGCCGGTTTCTAAAGGTTTTTTTATTTCGTGCGATGTTTCAATCCGAATACCGAAATTATTTTTTTCTTTTAAAAACGCCTCAATTTTTTCCGAAAAATGATGCGTGTTAATAATGATTTCCGTTACACCGAATAAATCAATAAGTCGGCAAATATTTATTTCCAAAAGCGATATGCCGTTTATTTCCACTAATGCTTTCGGTCTATCTAAAGTTAAAGGACGTAAACGTGTGCCGAGTCCGGCGGCGAAAATCATACATTTCATATTGGTTAGTAGGTTAGTCGGTTGGTCGGTTAGTCGGTTAGTCCTGAAATTTTGACTAACCGACTAACCG
>JAYTNA010000214.1:0-7662 GCA_043748865.1 Saprospiraceae bacterium | reverse complement strand
CGGTTAGTCTAAACGTCTAAACTAACCGATCAAGCGACTAACCGACCAACCGACTAAATAAAATTTTGGTTAAAAATAATGCCGGTTCACCAATTATTTATTAAATAGCCGTTTTTTTTGTGCGATTATAAAAATTCATCGTTCATCATTCATTATTCATCCTTATTTCAATAGATTTTCCATTTTCATGCCGCGTGAACCTTTTATAAGGATACAAGTATCGGCATCGAAAGTTTGTTTTGAAAACCATACTTGTGCTTCATCTGTTGTTTCAAAGAAAAACTTATTGTCGTTAATTTGTGCAAAATTTTTTCCGACTGTCACGAATTGTTTCAGAGATAATTTTTGAGCGAAGTTTACAATAGCTTGATGTTCTTTCGCCGCATCTTCGCCGAGTTCAAACATATCGCCGATGACGGCAATCTTATTTTTTTGGGGCATGGAAACCAAATTCATCAAAGCAGATTGCATGGACGACGGGTTCGCATTGTAAGCATCGAGAATAATTGTTGAACCGTCCGGACGTTTTAAAATTTGTGAACGATTCATTGCCGGCACGTATTCGCTCAAGGCTTTCACAATTTTTTCACCGGGCACTTTAAAGTATTTTCCGATAGTGATGGCGGTGAGGAGGTTGTTGAAATTATATTCGCCGACTAATTGCGTCTCAATGCCGGACAAATTATGGTTTTCGTCGCGAAATTGTACGCTTAAAAACGGATTTATTTTTTCTAATCTGACACGGTAGGGAATGCCGCTACCGGATAATGTTTGCGATTTTTTATAAAAAATTTTCCGTCCTTCTTCCGGAATTAAAGTCCTCAAAAATCTTTCGCTTTCGTTCACAAAAATTGTTCCTTTATGTGCAGCCAACCACCGATACATTTCTGATTTACCGCGCTTCACGCCTTTCAATCCACCGAAACCTTCAAGATGTGCTTTACCTATGTTAGTGATAAGTCCGTGCGTAGGTTCGGCGATGCGACACAAAAAATCAATTTCTCCTTGATGATTCGCACCCATTTCAATAATTGCCGCATCGTGTTTGTTGGTGAGTTGCAACAAAGTGAGTGGTACGCCGATATGATTATTCAAATTACCTTGCGTAAAAAGTGTACGGTATTGTTCATTCATCACAGCAGCGCACAATTCTTTTGTTGTCGTTTTGCCGTTCGAACCGGTGATAGCAATTATCGGAAACCGAAATTGTCGGCGGTGGTGTCGCGCCAAATCTTGTAAAGCTGTGAGAACATCCGGCACGAGAATAAAACGGTCATCTATTTTTTTATCCGCTTCATCAATAACGGCATGAGCTGCGCCAAGTTCAAGCGCTTTATGCGCAAATTCGTTACCGTTAAAGTTTTCTCCCTTTAATGCAAAAAAAATACACTTGCGTTCTATTTTGCGCGTATCGGTGCAAACGTGCGGATGTTTTTGAAAAATTTTGTAGAGTTCTGTCATATAGAATTACGAATTACGAATTACGAATTACAAAAGTAAAACTTAAAATTGAATTGAATTAAAATTGAATTTTAAGTTTTGAATTTTATAATGAGTTAAAGCCGGAGACAGAAACAAGCGTTTGGTTTTTTTGAAAAAGGAAGATTGCTTGAGAGCGAGTTGCGTCATGAGACGCAATGGATACTACAAAAATCAATCATTAATCTAAGAAGTTCTCCATTTTTCTTACCGCTCCTAAGGTACATACACTTACTTAAAAAAAAGGTTGGTTTCAATTTATAAATTGAAATTGGCTATAAAGCTCGTCTCCGACGAGTATAAACAAGTTTGTTCTTTGAAAAAGTGTTTAAAATCTTCCTGTTCTTTAAAATAATAGTTGTATGTTCGAGTTTTCAATAAAAGAACGCGGCTACTCGCGTCGGAGACACTTGAATAGTGCGTGAAAAATCTAAAGATTTTCACGAGCGTTAGCGTTTTTTTTGAAAGAGTAAGACTGTGTTCGAGCGGTGACTAATACCGCTTCATGATGTCTAAAATTTATATTCCCGTTGCCTTTCAACGGCGAATTATTTTTCATGGGCAATTATTTCTTCATTAGTGAGTTCGATTAAATCGTAGATTTCAAACAATTGAAAAATTTCGTTAAAATATTTTTCAATCAAGCCCATTAAATTTTTGTTTTTTATATTTCCTGTAGAAACATAAAGAAGTTTGGTGGGAATTCCGTTTATTAAGTGCGAATCAAGAAAATCGGAATCTTTAGTTATCACAATTCTTTCTTGCTCGATTGAAATAATTCTTATTTCATTATCCGTTGTTCTTTCTTTATTGGGTAAATCATCAGTATGAAGCACATCGTAGCCTTTGCTTTTTAATAAATCTGCCAACTTAAAAGGCAAATTAGCATCTATAAAAAATTTCATGCTAAAATACGATTAACTGATTTTACTTTAGACAATTGTGAAGCAAAGGAAAGACACGCTTTTATATCGCTTACCTCAAGTGCCGGATAATCTTCTATAATTTCACTTTCTGTCATGCCCGATGAAAGTAAATCTAAAATCAAATCAACCGTATAACGGGTATTACGAATGGTGGGTCGTCCGTGACAAATTTCCGGATTAATAGTTATTCTATTAAAAAGTGTTCTATTCATTGATTTTTTAATTGAGCTACACCTATTTTATTTTAAACAAAGATAAAGAATCGGAACGACATTCACGAATTTCATTTTGCAAAAGTAGGAAAATTTATTAACCGGTACAAGGTATTGAATCGTAACTACGCAGGTACTATTTTGAAATGAATCCGTTAGGATTCATTCTAAAAATCTTTAAAAAAGTACCTGAGTAGTTACGTTGAATCTAATCAACCAAACCGGTTGCGTTATGAGACGCAGTTGATACTACAAAAAAGTTTTATACGCTTTTTTGAACGGTTTTGTTTTTTTGGTTGGTAGAAAACCTTTAACGAGCCAGGTTAGAAAGAGAGTAAAATCTTTGGTAAAATGGATGAATAGATAATTCGTGATTAATGATAAAAACAAAATTATTTATTGAAAAAATTTTTTTTAAAATGATCTTAATTTCAGAAAAATTTAACTACTTTTACTCATAATTTTCAGAGATGTAAATTAAAGAATGTTAATGTAAAACTTCGGCTTTGACGCCGATAAAATCTAATTTTTTTAAATTTAAAAACCAATTCATGACAAAATTTTCATTATTCGCAGCACCTCTCTTTTTTAGCTTTTTGCTACTTAGTTGCAACGATTCTGACAAGCCTAAATTAGCAACGGAGAAAGAAGTCAAACCAATTTTCGATTTGTCTGTTGCCCAAAAAGAAATCGAAGCCGCCAACCGCAATTTTATGGACATTATGAGTAAAAACGATTCAGTAGGTGTAGCAAATTGCTACACGGCAGATGCAAAATTTATGGCTCCTAACGGACCGGCATTGGTGGGAAGAAAAAGCATACAAACCGGATTTTCAGGTCTTATTAATGCGGGCATAAGCCAAATTGTGTTGACTACAACTAATGTTTGGGGAGATGAAACAGTCTTAGCTGAGGAAGGCGCGTTTACGCTCGGCACAAAAGGCGGCAAACAAGTTGACAAGGGAAAATATATTGTCGTTTGGAAAAAGGAAGATGGTAAATGGAAACTCTTCCGAGATTGCTTTAATTCTGATTTGCCTATTATGGCAGCCAAATAATTTTTAAAGTTTTCAATTCCAGATTAAAAATATTGCCGAATTTTCAAAAAAATTCGGCAATATTTTTTTCCCTAAACCGCAATAGTATGTGTTTGAACAAATTCGGTTGCGGTCGTTAAATCCACTGCAATGCAAAATATTGTTTGCGACGAAATTGAATCAGTTCGCGCATCTTCTTTCTCTAAAAAACGCAAACGCTCGTGAAAGTCTCTGACTTTCATGCACTATCGACAGGTCTCTGACCTGCGTGTTTTTGTGCTAAAATATTAATAATCAAATCATAACACGTAGTTCAGAGATCTGCCGATAGTTGACGAAAGTTTGAAAACTTTCGCTAGAGAGATTAGTTTTTTTTCAAAGAAGAAGACTGTGTGCGAGTGGGGAGTATGAATAATGCAATTTATTTCCAAAATTATGTAAGATGACTTAATGTGATGAAACCTACCTTTGTGCGTTTGTGAAAATTCTTTCACACTTAAAAACAAATTAAATGTCAACTACACCGATTCCGATCATAACTGACGGTACGCAAATAGTTCCTGCGGAAAGCCATAGAAAAGCAGCAAAGTATCTTGAAGCTGCCGCAAAGCATCATCAGGATGCTGCGCAACATCACGATGAAGGAAATCTTGCAAAAGCGCATGAGGCTTCAATTAAAGCTCAAGGAAATCAAAACTTGGCGACTGAAGCAACTGCGGAAATTTCAAAGCATTACGTTAATAAAAATTAAACACAAATTAAGTCTATTATTCAAACTTTTTTAAAAAATACCTTGTATTATAAATGTTTGAAGTGGCTAACGTTTTTAAGCGTTTTAGTAAAGTACGATATTATTTTTAAATCAAGTGGCAAATCATTCAACAGATTTGCCACTTGTTTTTTGCTGAAAATAAGAGCTCAAAATTATATTAATCGAAATGAGTAAATTATGAAATGTATTGCGAAAATTATGTAGCATATTCTCATTATGAACTACCGACTCTTACAATTTAAGAGTAAAATTTTTTTTTGAATCTGTATTTGAAAGTTAGAAAATCAAAATCATTCAATTGAAATGTCTAATATTTATTTTTTTCTCACCGCTCGCACACATTCTTCCTCTAAAAGACGCAAACGCTCGTGAAAGTCTCTGACTTACATGCACTATCGGCAGATCTCTTACCTGTCGATAGTGGATCTAAAACATTAATAATCAAATTATTACGCGCAGGTCAGAGACCTGCCGATAGTAGATGCGAGTCTGAAGACTCGCACCAGCTTTATTTCTTTTTTTTATTTAAAAAAACATCTTGTTTACAAGCGGAGCTTTCCGAATTTTGAAACAATTTCCGGACTCCGTTATTCGACATTCTTTGGAACAATTAGTAATGTTCGTAACGGAACGAAAAAAATAATCTTGAAAATACTTAAGCAATAAATATCACCAATTATTATGGTTTTATCGGGTGAATAATTTTACAATAACTTTGTAAATTTTAACTTAACCATTAAATTTTTTTTATTTTTGCGAAAATTTAAGAATTCATTTACAATTTAAAACCGAGTCAATTATGAACAAGACGTTATTTTATATCCTTGGATTCATTTTAATCTTCACAGGACAATCAGCTATTTATGCCCAACCTAATACAGACAATGCTGTCATTAAAACCATAAAAATAAAGGATCATATTCACATGTTGCAGTGGTCGGGCGCCGGTAATATGATGTTGCTTTCGGGTAAAGACGGCAATATTTTAATTGATGATCAATTTGCGCCGCTTTCTGAAAAAATAAATAAAGCTATTCAAGACATTCATCCGGGTCAAATTAAATTATTGTTCAACACACATTTTCATGGCGATCATACAGGCGGCAATGAAAATTTCGGAAAAATGGGAGCTACAATTATTGCCCATGAAAACGTCAGAGCGCGTCTTGCAGGTGATTCATCTAAAGTGCGTTTTGCAGAATCACCTAAAATTTCGCCGGCAATAGCTTATCCCGTCATTACTTTTGGCAACAATATGAATGTCTATTTAAACACCGAAGATATTTTCATTTTTCATGTTGATAACGCGCACACCGATGGCGATGCAGTGCTTTATTTACCGAAAAGTAATGTGTTACACACAGGAGATTGTTTCATGAAAGATAAATTTCCGTTTATTGATAGAAGTTCGGGTGGCTCCGTTAAGGGATGGTTATTTGCCGTTTCGAGAATATTATCTATTATTGATGATGCAACTGTTATTATTCCGGGTCATGGTGATTTGGCAAACAAAAAAGATTATGAAAATATTCGTAATACTGTTTCAGCCCTCTACGATTCAGTTAAAATGAATGTTGATGCACATAGAGATTTAACGCAAATTTTAGCCATGAAAATTACCAAGGATTACGAAAACACTTTTGGCAGCGGCTTTATTAAGGGCGACGCGCTGATTACAACAATTTATAAAGAATTGCTCGGACAGAAATAATTTTAAAAAACAACTTATTCATCAATATAATTCAGGAGAATAAAAACAGGGTAAGATGTTTTATTAAAATTACAAGCCTATACTAATGAACAGAATGGCTCAATTCTTTGTTGAATTGAGCCATTCTGCAATTTACCGACTGATAGTGGTTATTTAGCGAAATTTGTTTTATCAAACGTTTTGATGACGAATAATTGAAAAACTTAGCAAGACTGTATATGAGCAGAAAATTTTTTGAAAAAAAATTTAAAAGGAATTTTTTTTTGAAATCGAAACAAATTTTTTTTGAAATACTTTTCTGCTTCAATTTTTGAAAATAAAAAGCGATGCCCAAACAGGTGCACTTTTTTATTTAATAGAACGCATACTTAGTGCGAGCGAGGAGACGCAATTGATACTGCCAAAAAGTTTATATACTTTTTAGAGCGTTTTCGTTTTTTGGGATATATATAGTGAGGCGTTGCGTTACAATGTTTTATGAAAAGTTATTTTCTTAACTAATGAAACTGGTATTGCTTCATTTGATTTGTCTTTATTATTATGAATAAAAACAAACTTTTTAGTTTTCCCAATATAATATTTATCTTTTGTTGAGACAAATTCACAATCTTCAAATAAAACCTTAGTTTTTGAATAATATTGTTTATTCTTTACTTTATGAAATTCATTTATAGCATTAAATATAGAATATATAACAAGAGTAATTAAAAAAAACATCAAAACAATATTTTTAAATATGCTATCATTCGAAGATTGAGCAATAAATTTGGTTTGATCTAGCGTAATAAAAAAAAATCCCCAAAAAACTATATTTTGAAATCCTATCTCATATAAATATACTTTTTTTCGTAAAAATAAATAAATCAACGATAATGTTGTAAAAAAAATAGGAACTAAATACGGAAAAATTCCTGACAGATAAGAATTGGCAATGAAAAGTATAAAAAAAACTATTATTATATAAAAAAAAGCCAAAAGATTATCTATGATTAGGACTAATACTTCATTAACACCTATGAACTCAAAAATGTATATTCCAAATAATTTGTAATATAAAAATACCTTTAATGATCCTGAAATCAATATAAATACTCCTAATAAAGGAGCATTTTCAAGTAAGATTTTTATAATATTTTGTGACATCATTTAATATTCTGAATTATGTAAAATTTTTTTAGGGATCGAATTATTAAGAATATTACTTGGGGAATTCATATTCACATCACATAGAGAAGGATAAATATGATAAGTAATTATTTTATTTCTCATTGTTAATATACCAAGAATAGTGTCGACTCCTCCACAAGTAATTTTAATATTATTTATGTGCTCCAATATTTTATATGGTGAATTCAAGTTTCAAGTGCAACAAGTTAATAAATCAAATTTTGTCTTTAAAAACTGTAAAGGTGAATAGAACCCGAGTGTTTTTCTCGGTCTGTTGTTAAGTTTTATTTCAATGTTGCGAATGTACTCCGAATCATACAAATCGAAACTTGTTTTTTTCGGAATGTACTGTCTGATA
>JAYTNA010000213.1:0-9139 GCA_043748865.1 Saprospiraceae bacterium | reverse complement strand
TCGGCTAACTGACTAACTGACCACCAATGTTCAATATCCAACTTATTACCAAACATACCGAGACTATTAATGGCGTGTTGTTTAAAACGGGATATACGCATCCGGTCAAATAAAATCGGCAAAAGTTTCACAGCTTTGATTTCACCGGCAGCCTTTATGGCGGCAATGCAAACTTTATCGTCGGTATCTTTAATTAAAGTTTGTAAAGGTTTTTGTAATGACGGATTTTTTAATGCGCCAATAATGTCGCAAGCCAATATTTTATCCTGTTTTTTATCAGACTCAATGAGACACAATAATATTTGTTGCACTTGGATACGCGCATTCAAATCGTCGCTATTAATAAACCCAACGATCAGCGATTTGTGCAATGCTGAATGTTTTTCATCAAAATACATTTCCAATTTATCGTAAGCGTCGTCATCTAATGTACAACAAGCATGAATGAGCTTTGAGCTTTGAACTTTGAACTTAGAGCTGTCAGATGCCATCTTTAGTTTATCCGGTTCCGAAAACTCATAGCTCAAAGCTAACGGCTCAAAGTTTAAAGCTGATAACTTATCATATAAATTCGGCAGAAAAGCTGACCATCTATGATTCGCAATCAGTTCAATGGATTTATTTAGAATGCCGGTGTGGGTGCTTGACAAGAAATCCGGAATTTTCGTTTTAATAGAAAGCGGTTCCAAATTATCCAGCGTATTCATCGCAAATAAAGTTTCTTCGGGTATCGAGCTGTTCAATTTTTCTTTTAAAATACTTAGATAGGTGTCATCATTAAAAGCCAATTCGGCACCGGTGATGAAGCGTTTTTTAATAGCTTCATTCAAAACAGCGATATAATTTTTATAGCAAACGAACACGAGTGCCATCCAACCGGCAATGAAAATAAATATTTCGTAATTGAGATAGTAAAAAAAATTGACTTTTTCACCCCAATAAACATAAGATGCCCAGAGTGTTAAACCGGTAACAGCCAATGCAACAGATTGAACAAAAGCCTTAATTACAGTGTGTCCTTGCAAACGAAAGCGTGCAGACATCGGCTGAAAAAGTACTAAGAATGTAGGATCATTGAGCGCGTATTTCAAAACAAAAGCGGTGATTGCCATGATGCCGATGAAAAATATATTAGCGTTATTGTTCTCCGCCGACCCGTAAAAAAAATAAATAAACGACAACGCTCCCAACACAATGGGCATAGTGAGCAGTGCGCGTTTTACACCGATGCGGTTGAGCAACTTGCCGGAGTATGAAAGTTTTAAAATAAAAATAACCGCATAAGATATACTTAAAAAACGCCCCAACCAATGCGCCAATTCTTGTTCAATAATCGGTGAATCGGTTTGTACTTGTGTATGTTCTTTAACTTTGCAGTAAAACATGAACTCTATCATGATAAATACAGCATAATATAAAAAACTTAATATAGAGAGGTTCAATATGAATCGATTACCGAAAAAATCTTTCAAACTTTGTATTTTAGTTTTTGGATTTTGATAACCGGATGCAGTGTGTAAGTCATCATCTACATGATGGTGGTGATGACCGACATCTACTTTGGGGAGTAAATTTTTGAGTATGAAATAGGAAATTGTAAAAGCAAGAGCTGCTATGATAAGTAAGTTGTCTTTTTCATGGGGTGTAAATAAAGCTACGCAAAGATAGCCTAACATTTTTGCCGGCACATCGCCCGCACTAATGAGGCTGAATAATCTTTTGCCCTGTCGCACATCAAACACAAGTGCTGATAAGCCCCAAAATTCTAAATTAGAGAGTAAGTAAACGATAAAAAAAGCAATCTCTAAAAGTATTAAGAGCAGTATATCATCGTGAATAAAATAGAAAGCGAAACGAAACGCCACCGTTAAACCGATAAGAAACAAGACAACTTTGGGTAATAAAACTTTGAAAGGCAAGTAGTGTTCGTAATGTGCATAAATGCGTCCGACTGCCATTAGTACGATAGCAGATAAAACAAAAACTTGAGCAAGATATTCAGGTGTTAATTTTTCTAAAAATTTTGAAATCGCTGCTATGAAAAACATCGCTTGACCTAAACCTAAAAAAAAATGATGCAAAAAAAACATTCCTACCGTTTCCGATTCTTCACGTCGGACACCAAAAAAAGATAAAAATGAACTTTTTACTTTCTGCATTTTTTCGTTATCCGTTATTTATTATTCATGATCTATTTTTCGTTTTCGTTTTTTATTTTTAACCAATCACCAATAAACCATTATTCCAAAACTTCGTAAACAGTGATTGGTTGAACTTTGTTTTTGACTTTTATTTCACCGACTTTTTTACAATTAAAAGCGTTTTTGACTTTTTCAAAAGATTTTGCGGTAATGAGAATTTGACTCGGTGCGGCGGCAGATTGAAGTCGTTGTGCTAAATTCACGGAGTCGCCGATAACGGTATAATCCAATCGTCGAAGCGTACCGGAACCGATATTGCCGCAAATCATTTCTCCCGGATTGATGCCAATGGCTACTTTGGGTAAAAAAATTTCTGTCTCCGACAATTCTACTTTTTGTGCTTCAATAGCTTTGTTCACTGCTAATGATGCTTCTATCGCTCGATCCAAATGATGCGGTCCTTTAAAAACTGCCATAACGGCATCTCCCAAAAATTTATCAATATAACCACCTTGTGCAATGATTTCTTTAACCATGAAATCAAAATATTTATTTATCAGTGTCACGACAAAATTCGGAGATTCTTTTTCGGATATTGCCGTAAAGCCACAAATATCCATAAAAACAACGGTAGCTTCAATTGTTTCATTGACGAGTAAAGAAGATTCATATTCGGTACGCGTCATAAAATTCAAAACGCTATCGTCCACATACATCTTCAAAATATTATTTTCTTTGATGGCGCGAATAGTATCTCTGAGTTGAATGACATATTTAAGTGTTTTGAGCAGTGTCAATTCTAAATCTTCAAACTGAATAGGTTTACAAATAAAATCGAAGGCACCGCGATTCATCGCTACGCGAATATTCTCCATGTCACTGTAAGCCGAAACAATGACAGCTTTTAACAACGGATTTTTTTCGTTCAGTTTTGTTAAAAGCGTCAGCCCATCCATTATCGGCATATTAATATCGCTGAAAACGATTTCAATATCCGGATTTAATTCTAATTTTTCTAAAGCATCTCTACCATTTTGAGCAAAAACAAAAACATATTCCTCTTCGCGAATTTGGCGGCGAAATTTTTGACGAACAAGTTGTTCAAAATCATTTTCGTCGTCCACAATCATAATTTTGGCTTTCATAACAGGCTTGTTAATTTTTCTCTGAGCATATTAAAGTCTAAGGGTTTATTCAAAAAATCGTCCGCACCTAAGCGCATTGCTTGTTCATAATTTTCTTTATCACCATAAGCGGTAATCATCATAATTACAGGCGGTGGTGTAGGTGTAACCAATCTGATACGGCGTAATAATTCTAAACCGCTCATGCCCGGCATATTAATATCCGACAAGATTAAAATAGCTTCATGATTATGTTCATGTTCGTGCAGAAAAATTAAAGCAGCTTCGCCGGAATATCTGAACGAAAACTCAAACACACCGGAGCGAATTTCGCGGCGAAAACTTTGTTTAAATAAGTCAGCAATGTCTTGTTCGTCATCAACGATTAAAATTTTCATCTGCTTTTTGTTTTTCGCAAAAGTAAGATAATTTGCTCATTAATTGTGTAAATTTTCCTACTTTGTTTCAATTTCTATTAAGTTGCAGTCACTATCTCACAACTCAAAGATAAAATTAAATCTGTACACATTGGTTGGTTTTTTGTCAAAAAATGATTAGAATATTTTTTGTCTCCATCTGAAAAATATATTACCAATAGAGTGCAGTGCCAAGAACTAACGGTAACTTTATTTCAATTCGATAACGTTATTGGGTTGAAAAAACCTGCTTAATAAAATAAAACTGTGTACTAAAGAATGAGAAAGAAAGTAAAATTCAATAAAAAAGTTAATCTCTTTCACGCTTTGATAAACTACTTTTAAGAAATTATCTGTCAATATTAAAAAAAACTTTTCAATTAGCAAAAAAAAAACTAACTTTGCGCTCGTTTTTTAGAAAGCATGAAGAGAAAGAAATGATGAAAGGTGTATTATGAATAATGAACCACTTGGAGAATTGATTTTCAAGTATTTATGAATTCATCACAATACAATTTATTGAAACGCTTTTTTTTGAAAAGGGCTTATAAAATCGGTATAAATTTTATTTTCGTTATAATTAAATCTTAGGGTTCAAATGCCTACTATAAATCAACTCGTTCGTAAGGGCAGAGAAGTAATAGAAGAAAAAAGTAAGACGCGCGCGCTGAAAGAATGTCCGCAACGTCGCGGTGTGTGTACAAAAGTATATACAACTACGCCTAAAAAACCGAACTCTGCGCTACGTAAAGTAGCCAAAGTACGTTTAACAACAGGCATGGAAGTTATCTGCTACATTCCGGGTGAAGGTCACAATTTGCAAGAACACTCTATCGTATTGGTACGTGGTGGTCGTGTAAAAGATTTACCAGGTGTTCGTTATACCATCGTTCGCGGTGCTTTAGACACTCAAGGCGTAAAAGACAGAAAAAAATCGCGCTCTAAGTATGGGGCTAAAACACCGAAAGCAGGTCCGGCTCCGGCAGCAAAAGGTGCAGCACCTGCTAAAAAGAAAAAATAAGAACCAATGGTTAATTATTAGTGGTTAATGGTTAATTAATAAAAATTATTTTTTCGTTCTTAAATTGAATTGTATTCGGCAGAGAAGTATTTGATAGTTATAGTTATAGGTTATGAATTTTATTTAATAATTAACCATTAACCATTAACAACTATCTAAGACGGTTCTCGAAATCATCCATCAGTATTTGCCGCGTTTTTTCAAAATTTCCTAACAATCAAACAAATTCATTTCTCCGATGAGAAAAAGAAAACCGAAGATTCGCATTATAGCCGCAGATCCGCGCTATAGTGACCCGCAAGTGACACAATTTGTGAATAACTTAATGTGGGAAGGTAAAAAATCAACAGCCTATACCATCCTTTATGATGCCTTAGACATTGTGAAAGAAAAAACAAACGATAACGAGCACAATGTTTGGAAAAAAGCATTGCAAAATGCTATGCCGCAAGTGGAAGTAAGAAGTCGTCGTATAGGTGGTGCTACTTTCCAAATTCCTACCGAAATCCGTCCGAAAAGAAAAATTGCCATTGGCATGAAATGGCTCATCAAATATGCACGCGCACGCAGCGGTAAAGGTATGGCTGATAAATTGGCAGCAGAAATCATGGCAGCAGCAAAAAACGAAGGTGCATCTATTAAACGTAAAGAAGAAATGCACCGTATGGCAGATGCGAATCGTGCATTTGCTCACTTCAAAGCTTAATTTAGTTATTGGTTATCGGTTATTGGTTAAAAGTTCTGAAAAACTTTGAAAAGTTGAATTTGGAATTAAATTTGATTAGGAACTAATCATCTATAATTCATAACCTATAACCTATAAATATAGCGTACCACTCTTTTTTCTCTGAGCTATCAGCCTTCAGCTAACAGTCTCTATATTTTAGTAGCTGAAGGGTGATAGCTGAAGGGTGATAGCTGATAGCTTTCATAATTCACATATTTTCATTTTAATTAAGTCATGGCAAACAGAGATCTGAAATATACGCGCAATATTGGTATCGCCGCGCACATTGATGCCGGAAAAACAACGACAACTGAGCGTATACTATATTATACAGGTGTTTCTCACAAAATCGGTGAGGTACACGACGGTGCTGCTACCATGGATCACATGGAGCAGGAACAAGAACGCGGTATCACAATCACTTCAGCGGCAACGAAAACACGTTGGTTCTGGAAAGGTGAAGAATATCCTATTAATATTATTGACACACCCGGTCACGTGGATTTTACTGTTGAAGTAGAACGTTCATTGCGTGTACTTGATGGTGTTGTAGCATTATTTTCTGCAGTTGACGGTGTCGAACCGCAATCTGAAACAGTTTGGAGACAAGCCGACCGCTATAAAGTGCCGCGTTTGGCATTCGTTAATAAAATGGACCGTGCAGGCGCAGACTTTTTTGCGGTTGTTGCCGATATGAAAGCGAAACTCGGAGCAAATGCTATTCCGTTGCAAGTACCGATTGGTAATGAAGAAAAATTTATCGGTGTTGTTGATTTAGTTACAAACCAAGCGGTAGTTTGGAATGAAGCTGATCAAGGCATGACGTTCACCGTTATTCCTATTCCTGAGGATTTATTGGAAACTGTTGCAGATTATCGCCAACAATTAGTAGAAGCTGCTGCGGAGTTTGATGATAATTTAATGGAAAAATATTTCGACGATCCGGAATCAATCGGCGAAGACGAATTACGTGCCGCTATCCGTAAAGCAGTAGTTGCCATGAAAATGACACCGGTGATGTGCGGTTCGGCTTTCAAAAACAAAGGTGTTCAATCTTGTTTAGATGCCGTTTGCCAATATTTACCTTCTCCTTTAGATGTTGATGCGATTGAAGGTACAAATCCGGATACAGAACAACCGGAATCGCGTCAACCGAAATCATCAGAACCATTTTCAGCATTAGCATTCAAAATTGTTGCCGATAAATATGTAGGACGTTTAATTTTTATCCGCGTTTATTCGGGTCACTTAGATGCCGGTACTTATGTACTTAACACGCGCAGCGGTAAAAAAGAACGTGTATCGCGTTTGTTCCAAATGCACGCGAACAAACAAAATCCTATTGACTTCGTTGATGCAGGTGATATTGCAGCCGTTGTAGGTGTTGGTGATATTCGTACAGGTGACACACTTTGTGCGGTCGAACATCCGATTATTTTAGAATCTATGTCTTTCCCGCAACCGGTAATTTCATTGGCAGTTGAACCGAAAACGCAAAAAGATATGGATAAAATGGGTATGGCTTTAGCGAAATTAGCTGAAGAAGACCCGACGTTCAAAGTGGCTTACGATACAAATACCAACCAAACAGTAATCAGTGGTATGGGTGAGTTGCACCTGGAAATTTTGGTGGATCGTATGAAACGCGAATATGGCGTTGAATGTAATCAAGGTGCGCCGATGGTAAATTATAAAGAAGCTCTGACAAAAACTGTGTCGCACCGCGAAAAATTGAAAAAACAATCGGGTGGTTCCGGTTTGTTTGCAGATATGGAATTTGAACTCGGACCCGCCGATCAAGAATTTTTGGACAGCGAAGACTTCAAAAACGGTAAGAAAAAATTACAATTTGTTTGGGGTATTGTCGGTGGTTCTATTGATAAAAACTATATGAAACCTGTTACGGATGGTTTCAATGCGATGATGGGCAGTGGTATTTTAGCCGGTTATCAAATTGATGCGATGAAAGTGCGCGTATATGACGGTTCAATGCACTCCGTTGACTCTAAACCGATTGCGTTTGAGTTGTGTGCAAAAGAAGGTTTCCGCGAAGCCGCACCGAAATGCAAACCGATCATCATGGAACCGATTATGAAATTGGAAGTGATTACGCCGGAAGATTACGTTGGTCCTGTTATCGGCGATTTAAACCGTCGTCGCGGTTTACCGAAAGGTCAAGAAGCGCGTCTCGGTGGAGCAGTTGCCATTCAAGCCGATGTGCCGCTTTCTGAAATGTTTGGTTACGTAACACACTTACGTACTATCACATCCGGTCGCGCATCATCAACAATGGAATTTTCACACTATCAAGAAGCACCTGCCGGTATTTCTAAAGATGTGATTGAAAAAGCAAAAGGACTTGTGAAAGTTTAGTTGATAATGGTTAGTTGTTAGTTGATAATGGTTAATTACCGGATTCGCTTATAACTTTGTAAATAAAAAAAGCACTTGTTCGATTTAGTTCGGGCAGGTGCTTTTTGGTTTAAGATAAAATTTTATAGATTCAAGTTTGAGTATAATTTTTTATTTATATCTTTGTTGATTAACAAGTATAGCTGAACAATTTTAAATTTTAAAAAACTTCAAATCTTATTTTTCTTTTTATTTTACAGCAATTTTCTACAAACTAATAACAATCTTAGATTCAAATTTGAAGTGCAACTTTTAGGCGAAAAAAGAGGTCAGTAAGAAAGTACTTACCTTTACTTCGCTAAAAGATTAAAGATGCACAAGTACCACCAACTGACCCTTGCACAAAGATACGAAATTCAAGTACTTCTTAAGCAAGGGCGCGGACAAAAAGAAATAGCTTCGTCCATTGGCGTAAGCAAATCCTGTATCAGTCGCGAGATAGAACGCAACAGCGCAGGCGGCAAATACGAAGCGGAAGAAGCTCAACGTCGATTTGAATACAAACAAATCCGCCGCACCGCTTACAAATTAACTGAGGCTATAAAAGCGGACATAGAAATCGGTCTTAGAGACCATTTAAGTCCGGAGCAAATAGTTGGCACAGCCGGTTTGGCATCTAAAAAGATGGTGAGCCGCGAAACCATTTATCGTTTTATTTACAGCCGTCAAAAAGAAGAAAAGCAAGAACAAAAGCGTCGGGAAGCGGTAATTACCGATAAAGACGAACAAAAAGAAAAAACATTTACTTGGTGTTCCTGTTTACGTCGCAAGCACAACCGGCGACAAAAAAGGAAGAATACGTATGAAAAGCGATCACTTATAGAAGCACAAGCGGCAAAAGAGCCTAAAACTTCTATTGAATTGCGACCGGATATTATTAATAACAAAGAACGCATCGGCGATTGCGAAATAGATACCGTTATCGGTAAAGATCATAAAGGAGCGATTTTAACACTTGTAGAACGTGTTTCCAAACACACATCAATTGTCAAATTGCCTAATAAAACGGATGAAGCTGTTACGGAAGCATTAAAGACTTTAATTCAAAATCTGCCTTTTAAAGTCACTTCCATTACAGCCGACAACGGAACGGAGTTCTCGGATTACGGCAATATTAAAAAACTGCTGGGTTGCGATTTCTTCTTTGCCCACCCTTATTCTTCTTGGGAAAGAGGCTTGAACGAAAATACCAACGGACTTATCAGACAGTACATTCCGAAAAAAACAAGTTTCGATTTGTATGATTCGGAGTACATTCGCAACATTGAAATAAAACTTAACAACAGACCGAGAAAAAC
>JAYTNA010000212.1:0-1702 GCA_043748865.1 Saprospiraceae bacterium | reverse complement strand
TGATGTGCGTTTTAGTTTTATACATTTCATCGAGCAGTTGCAGTCGTTCTGCCGTAATCTGCATACCGTGCGATTTATTTTTTGTAGCAGACTTGCTTTTTATAGTCGACGCAGCTTGCCTGCCAATGCCGTTATCTTCGATTTCAATACAAATTTTATCTTCTTGAAGATCGGAAATATTTATTTTTATGAGCCCACCGTCGTTTTTGTGCATTAAGCCGTGCCAAATCGCATTTTCTACATAAGGCTGCAATAATAAGGGCGGAATACGAATATCTTCAGTATTAATAGTCGGCGCAATAATAATTTGGTATTTAATTTTATCGGCAAAACGCAGGGCTTCAAATTGCATATAAAGTTCGAGCGTATAGAGTTCGTTGTGGAGCGTTATTTTTTCGGAACGCGCATTGTCTAAAACCAATCGCACTAATTTTGAAAACCGGGTTAAATAATGCGATGCACTTTCGGTATTATTATGCAAAAGAAAATTATTAATACTGTTCAAGGCATTAAAAATAAAATGCGGATTCATTTGCGCGCGCAAAAGTTTGATTTCACTTTCTAATTGTGTGCGCAAAATAGAAGCCTCCAAGCGCAATTGTTCGGCAGTCGCTTTTTCGCGCTCGTGGCGCATTTGCGAGCGTATGATTTGCCAAAACGTCAGACCCAAAATGAGACCGGCAGCCAATAAACCGGATAAAAGTAAATTATAAGCACTTTGCGTTTTTACTTTTTGTTCGTTCAAACGTTTGTCCGTTTCCGCCAATGCTAACTGCGTTTGATTGTAATCGAGTTTATTTTTTGCCAAAGTCAGCATATCTTCTGTGCGTTTAAGTTCTAAATCTTGAAGTGTCCGGCTTTGATTGAGAATATCAATATCACGAAAATTTTTCTCGGCTAATAAGTTCTGATTGCTGAGTTGGAGTTCTTGTTGTTTTTTTATAGAAGATAATTGATCTTGTTGTGCGCGTAATTTATCACCGGCTTCTTTTTCAATTTTTTTATTTTCGTAAACAGATTGATTGTCCGATAATTTTTGTGCTTCTCTAAATTCAGTTTGTTGAAGTTCTGAAGATAATAAAGCACATTCTAAGGCTTTTTCGGTTTGTCCCGTGTTTTTATAAGCAGTTATTAAATTATAATACGCTTCTCTTAAACCGTTTGTTGATTGTGCTTGATGTAACAAATTGATGCTTTTCAAGGAATAGTCAATACCTGATTTGTAGTTTTTTAAACTGTCATAGCTTGATCCCATATTGATGTAAGCCTGTGCAATGAGTATTTCGTTGCCCGATTTTTTTTCATATTCTTTGACGGCATTATTGTATAAATCTATAGCTTCTGTGTGTTTTCTTTTCTCGTCGTAAACGATACCGATATTTACTAAGGCACGTCCGGTGTTGTAATTATTTTTTTTACATAGATCGTAAGATTTTTGATAATGAATAAGTGCGCGGTCTAAATCTCTGTTACGAAAATAAATGGTACCTAAAGTTGTATAATCTACATTGAGTTGATAGTCATCTTTTAATTTTTGATGAAGGTTGATGGCTTGGAGCGCGTAATTTTCTGCTTTACTAAAACTTTGCCGACCTAAAAGGGTAGCTAATCTTTCAAAAATGAGGGCTTCGGTATCAATGTTTTGCGTTTTTTCGATTGGAGAAAGATCCTCATCATATACTTTTAAAGCACTGTAAAACAA
>JAYTNA010000211.1:0-4243 GCA_043748865.1 Saprospiraceae bacterium | reverse complement strand
ATTAAGAATTCTTAATTCTCTCGCATTTGTTTTGAAGTTTTTTTGCTGTCGTCGTGACTCCAACCCGGTGCTTTGAAAATGTATTTCAATTGTGTTTTTGTAGAAATATTTTTTTGTGTTACATCTCGCCACATAGATCTCCATTCATGAAAAATCACGTTGAACGGCAAACTGAAATCAATTGGTTTTCTAAATAAACCATAACGTGGTTTATCTTCAGGTATTTCATTTTCAAAAGTACCGAACAATCTGTCCCAAACAATTAAAAACATACCCATATTTTTATCCAAATAACGCACATTGCAAGCGTGATGCACACGGTGATGCGCGGGTGTTACAAAAATCCATTCATAAATCGGTATTCTATTGATGTATTGCGTGTGTACCAACAAACCGTAAATTTGAGTAACAGAAAAAACCAAAAAACAATCTAAAGGTTTAAATCCGACGAATGCTAAAGGCAAATAAAAAACAAAACGATATATGGGTTCAAAAACAGACGAACGAAAACCTACGGATAAATTATAAAATTCCGATGAATGGTGCGTTACATGAACTGCCCAAAACAACCGCGACGTATGTTCCAATCGGTGCATCCAATAAAACATAAATTCCCACGCAGCAACTAACAAAGTCCAATAAAGCCAAGGCGTTGTAGTTTTTAGGCTGAGTGTATTAAGCAAATGATAGGGAAACACACGAGACATCGCTAAAATCGTAATGCCGCGCATAAATCCATCAATAATCAAATTCAGCAAAGTAATGTAAAGATTGGTAAATGTATCGCGCCAACTGTATATTTTTTTACCGGCGTAATTCGTCAACACCATTTCAAGTGTAATGATGACCATGTAACCGGGTACAGTTATACTTAAAAGCCATTTTTCGGCATCGGAAAGAATTTCTGTCATAGGATGTTTTTAATTTTATTCGTAACTCGCGTCAAGATTTGAAACTTCAATGAGCGTAGAAACTATAATTTTATAAATTTGTGGTGCATTTTTATGCCATTTTGTTCTAAAACTACAATATACGTACCGGTCGTTAAATTGTTGATGTTTATTTCATTGGGAATATAGTTTTCGTATTGCAGCACAATTTTTCCGATAATATCGTAAACAAACAGTTTTTGACTGTCATTGTTTTCTTTTTTTATAAAAATCTTATCGTTTGCCGGATTCGGAAAAACTTCAAAGATTAGATTTTTCGGTGCGACTTCATTTGTCGGCACTAAACTGCCGGACAAAAAATCTGTAGAAAACGCATTGATACCACCTCTCACATTACCCAAAACCATTTCTAATTTTTTGTCGCCGTTTAGATCCGCAAATGCAATAGTGTTCATGCCGCCTTCGCACAATTTTCCGTAATCGGCATCTACCAATCGAAACGTATCGGATAAATGATTTTCAATATTATCATATACGCGAATTTTTCCCGATTCCGAACCACACAAAAGTAAATATTTATTATTGACGTTCAAAAATTGCGGCGCGGAAAATCCGCTATTACTGCCAAACTCGCGCACATCTACTTTACCCAAAAATTTATTTGTCGGTGTCGCATTAAATTGCGGTTGCGATTTTGTGCCGATGTTTTGAAAATATAATAAATTTCCGTTGCGATTGCCGATGACTAAATCGGGCAAACCATCTCTATTTAAGTCAACAACAGTCGGTTTGCAAGCAGCGTTTGTCTGAATGTTTTGCCAATTGCGTACACCCATTGAAAAATTAACCGGTTTGTTCGCACCGGTGGTATTTTCAAAATAAGTGAGCGTGCCGTTATCATCACCGACGATTAAATCTAAATCGCCGTCGCCATCCATATCATAAAATGTGGGACTGAAATTAAGATAAGTGGTTGTTGAAAGCGCATTTAATTTCAACCAATCATCATCAATGAGCGTGAATTGTGCTTGTACCGCTGTACCGGTATTTTTGAAAAGTTGTAAACGTGCATCACTCGCATTCGGATTGCCGGAGTTGAAATAAGAATAGTTGCCGATGACTAAATCCGGTAAACCATCGGCGTTATAATCAATAAAAGCAACATTGGCATTTGAACCGACATCTATCATATCGGCAATCAAAAAATTTTTTTGCACCAATGAAAAATTAGCTTTTTTAGTTGTACCGACGTTTTTACAATACCAAGCACAATTATAATTTTCGGACAAACCTGTTGAACTTGGACTGATGAGTAAATCTTTCAATCCATCATTATCCACATCAGCAAAATAAGCAGCAGGAAATGCGTTAATAGCGATAGCAGAATTGGTTAAAAAATTTTGCGATTGTACATTCATCCACGCTTTATTCACATCTCCTGCATTAGATAATTGCGTCAAAGTATTGAAACCGATGCTGCCGTAAAAAACATCTTGCACCCCATCGCCATTGATATCGAAAGTAGAAATTGTTGCGCCGGGATGTCGCAATTTACTTTCAGTAAAATTTGATGCGCATGAATCTCTCGTACCTAATTTGACCGCAGGTTGAAAACCGTTATCAAAAAAATTTCCCCAACATCTGTCCGCCACTTCAAACATCAGACTGTCGCGTTTAAAACCGCGTTCCACCGACATATTTTTATAGTAATACACATTACCACCGCCGACTTCAAAAGATAAAATATCTAAATCGCCATCGCCGTCAATATCAGCTATTGCCGGAATATCCACACTGTTTACGTATAAATTGATGGGTTGTGCACCGATACCCGGATAATTCAAAACATTATCCGTATAACCTGTCTGCAATTGAGAAAAAGTAAGCGCACTGTTTTGTCGCGTTCCTTTAAACACCCGAATACCATTCACGATATTATTACTGAGTGAAAAAATATCCGGCACACCATCGCCGTCGTAATCGCGCATCAAACACCAACCCGTTAAATCCGGAAAATTTTTCAACCATTGCGGCGCGTAAGTATAATCCACTTGATTTTTTGTGCCTTTATTTATAAAAACAGCTCTCCCGTTACCGCTTCTATCGAACACAAATAAATCCAATTTACCATCGCCATCAATATCTACTTCACTGAATTGCGGATTATTAAATCCGCCCACTAACGGCATTTTTAATTTTGTATTATTAATAATGACATCAAAATTATAGCGGTTGAGCGTTTGAGATGAAAGGTTAATTGCATTGAAAATCAGTACAAATAATATCAAGTGAATACCAATTTTTATGTTGATCATCATAAGATGTTTTGAAGTAGAATTGCCGGAATATATGAAAATAGGAAAATCTCGTTTTAAAACGTAGGATAAAATCTAAAAGTCTTTAAATCTTAGATTTCTATACTCACAATTACTGTTTTTGTTAGTTCGGAAATAAATTTTATCAAATAAGTAAACTGATTTTAAAAACACCCGTTCACTGCTCAATTTAAACAAATCAAGCATTGAATTTTTTCTTTCATTCCTGCCTAATGACGAATCCTGTAAACGGGAAAATTTAAAATGCTTTTAAAGGTTATATCAAAATACATGGTATCGTTTAAGTTGGTATAAATCGGATATGTTAGCTCACGCTCATTATAGTATAACGGTTGATTTGGCGGCAAAGTAGCATTTAAAGAATCTAAACCAAAAGTATCTCTTCGAGAGTAGGTCGAGAAGTATATATTATTATAATAATTGGGAATAATTTTAAACGTTAGCGTTGTGTCAATTGGATTACCATCCGAGTATGCGTATTGAAAATTAGGGGAAAGAGTCATAAAAAGTCCACCAATTGGATTTGAAAGTACTTTTAGATGCAGTTTTAAAAAATTAAGTTCCCTCCCCAGAACAACAAAATTTTCTGTGTTTTTTACCGGTTCTAAGATGCTTACTTGACGAGCCGGATCAACGCAATAATTTTCTTGAAAACTATAACCGCCCGGCACTTCGTATCCTAATGTAAAACCATAAAATCTGTATGCAGTACTTGCTGTAAAGGTGAGTGAAAACTTGCCATCTTTGTCTGCAACAAAAATACCCAAAACTGAAGACCAATACGTAAGATCTATACGACGCTGAGGATTCCCACCCCGTAAATATAATTTAGCATTAGGGAGCGGTTTTTTTTTAACCGTATCCATGACAATTCCGGAAACTTTTACTCTGAAAGTATCATAAGTAACAGGTTTCACTGTATCAATCGGTTTTAAAGTGTCAATAGGATTAATCGGTGTTGCCGGATCTAATGGTACCGTTTTTCTGCACGCAAATAACAATATGAAAAATGTAAAA
>JAYTNA010000210.1:0-1938 GCA_043748865.1 Saprospiraceae bacterium | reverse complement strand
TTCAATTCCGATAATTCAGATTCAGAAACCAATCACCGGCGATCACTAACAATTAATAATTAAAAAAAAATTTAGCGTTTGCAAAGGATTTCAAATCCTGTGGGATTGAATGTCGTTGAAGTTTGAACTTCAACGACATTTTTTTTATGAATTAAAATAAAAACACTTGTCCGTTGTTAAATAAAAAACTACCTTTGCGCTCGTTTTTAAAAATATTTTTCTAATAAAAAGTTCTTCGACATTATGTACGCAATCGTAAACATAGCCGGTCAACAATTTAAAGTGACACAAGGTATGAATCTTGTTGTCCACCGGTTAGAAGCTGAAGTAGGTAGTACAGTCACATTCAACGAAGTTTTACTCGTTGGAAATGACTCGAACACCACAGTAGGCACGCCGACAGTAAGCGGAGCAAGTGTTACTGCTACCGTTAAAGATCACGCCAAAGGTGATAAAGTGATCATTTTCAAAAAGAATCGCCGTAAAGGTTATCGTGTAAAAAACGGTCACCGCGATTATTTGACGCGCATCACAATTGATGCCGTTGTAGCGTAATTATTTGCTCTCCGGTTTTTAGATTAAAATTAATTTTTCAATTTAAAAATCCATTTTTCAAACTTTTAACAAAAAAATATCATGGCACATAAGAAAGGTGCGGGTAGTACGGATAACGGGCGCGATAGCGCACCGCAGTACCTCGGCGTGAAAAAATTCGGCGGTGAACACGTGCTTGCGGGCAATATTATCGTCACACAAAAAGGTACAAAATTTCACGCAGGATTAAATACTTATTTAGGCAAAACGCATACACTTCATGCTAAAATTGAAGGTATCGTTGGTTTTAAAAAAGTAGCAGAAGGTAAGCGTGTCGCTTTTGTCCTCCCGATGCTGGCAGGTTCAACAACGACAACGCTGAAAATATCGCCCGAAGATCAAGCAGCTATTGATGCTAAAAAAGCAGCAGCGAAAGCGGCAGCGGCAGAAAGAGCAGCAAAAGCAGCAGCAATATTAGAAGCCGCTAAACTTGAAGCGGAACAAGCAGCAGCGAAAAAAACGGCTGATAAAGCGGCAAAACAAGCGGCAGGTCAAGCAGCAGCGAAAGAAAAAGCAAACGCGAAAGCTAAGATTGAAGCGGAACCCACATCGGCAGCAACTCCGGCTACTGTTGAAGTTAAGACGCACAAAGTTGTACCGGCTGAACTGGCGCACGAAGAAGTTTTCCATGTTACTATCGATGCTGAACCGATCACAACCAATCATGTTGTTGAATCCGCACCGGTGACTCATGAAGAAGTGGCTGAACCTACAGTTACTGAAACGCATGAAGTTGTTCATGCAGTCGTAAGTACTGATGATTTGAAAAAAATCGAAGGCATTGGTCCGAAAATTGCTGAATTACTTCACCAAGCCGGTATTCATACTTTTGCTCAATTGTCTGAAACAAGTGCCGATCATGTGAAAGAAATTTTACACGCTGCGGGTCCGCGTTATCAAATGCACAATCCAGAAACTTGGGGTGCGCAAGCTGCATTAGCAGCAGCAGGCAAATGGGACGAGTTGAAAAAATGGCAAGATGAAATGGATGGTGGAAGAGCTTAATTAATTGACAATTGACAATTTTTTCTTAATAAAAACCCGTCGGCATACACCGACGGGTTTTTGCTTTTTTATTTCCCGGTTTAATTTCATAAATTTTTACTAAGTTGTGATGAAAATCAAAAATTGAAACACGTTTTATTTTTTTCAGCGTTATACCTTTTATCTTTGCAAATTGACAACTTTATGAGGCATTTTAAAAATACTTTTACTGATAATTTTAAAAACTATAATGAAAAAAATTTACTTCAATAAGATACTTTCAAAGACTTTAAAAAAAAACGATTTTTTATTTTTTTTTATTTTTTTTCAAATTTTTTTTTCTAAAAATATTTTCGCGCA
>JAYTNA010000209.1:0-1679 GCA_043748865.1 Saprospiraceae bacterium | reverse complement strand
ACCATGATTATGCCATGCGGAAAAGGTTGAAAATTGAAAATTGAAAGTTTTTTAGAAAAGAAAATCGTTTTTAATACATACTTGTAGAACACCGCAAATTAATTACTTTTGTAGCTTGATTTAGTTCGTCAAAAAATCAGATTAACAGACCCCAATAGACTAATCGACTAACTGACTAAAAATATAAAAGAAATGGAAAATACAGACCCATCGTTTATTAATTCTGAAAATGCTGAAACCATTCCTCGTTTAAACGTTGAGAAAGTGCAGGGCGTTTTTGCCGGCGTAAAACAAGAATTGCAAAAAATGATTGTCGGACAAACCGATATTATTGATTTGCTCGTCGTTGCACTGCTGTGCGAAGGTCATGTTTTGCTCGAAGGTGTTCCAGGCATTGCGAAAACTATGACTGCAAAATTGTTGGCAAAAACCATTCACGCACAATTTGCGCGTTTGCAATTTACGCCGGATTTAATGCCGAGCGATGTGATGGGTACGATGGTTTTTAATGCGCAAAATGCTAATTTTTCTTTTCATGCCGGGCCGATTTTTAGCAATATCGTTTTGATTGATGAAATCAATCGCGCACCCGCAAAAACACAATCCGCTTTGTTTGAAGCCATGGAAGAACGCCAAGTGACGATTGACGGCAACACATATCCGATGGAAAAACCATTTTTTGTCGTGGCGACGCAAAATCCGATTGAGCAAGAAGGTACTTATCGTTTGCCGGAAGCGCAACTCGATAGATTTTTATTCAAAATAAATATGGAGTACCCGAATCTTGAAGAAGAAAAAACAATTTTACACCGTTTTAAAAATGATTTCAGCCAGTCGCAAGCCAATGATGTAAAACCGATTTTAAACGGCATTGATATCAGTACTTGCAGAAACATCATCGAAAGCGTCAGTATTCACGATGATATCTTAAATTATATTGCAGCCATCGTCTATCAAACACGGCACAGCAGCGATTTGTATTTGGGTGCGTCACCACGCGCATCGCTCTCGATTATGAAAACTGCTAAAGCAATGGCAGCTTATCACGGACGTGATTTCGTTACACCCGATGATGTGCAAAGTGTTTGTGTACCTGTTCTTAATCACCGTATTATTCTTACACCGGAAAGAGAAATGGAAGGCTTAACGACTTCCGAAATTGTGCGCGATATTATTAAAGGCATTGATGTGCCAAGATAAGAAATGAACAATGAATAACGAACAATGAATTTATTAGAAACCGGTAAAGCACTTTCTAAGTTTATTGTGTATATAAATAGCACCCGCTTCAAACAAAAAAAACCGCGCAAAGAAAAATTTCTTTAGGCGGTTTTTTTTCTGAACTAATACTACTTGGGAAAAGAAAAAATCGTTTTATCCATCGTCGGATTCAATTCTACTTTATCTGTTTTGAAAGTCATTACTGTTTGACCTTTAACTTTTTGTTCCACCGTGCGCGGCAACATTAAACCGCCTTCATCTTTATAGTCGCTCAAATAAGTTTCCATCGCTTGACCTTTCATCGGACCCGCACTTGCAAATGCACGCACCATAACGGGTACAAAACTTTCAGCATCAAAGTAATAAATTTTTTCGTCACCAACTTTGCGTTTCAAAGAAATTTTATAACATTTCGTGCCTTCAATTTCTTCGTTGCCTTGAAGTTCAATCGAATGACC
>JAYTNA010000208.1:0-2192 GCA_043748865.1 Saprospiraceae bacterium | reverse complement strand
GAATAAAATTCGTGTTGTAATATTGCATCGTATTCAATTCTTACCTGCAAAACGGAAAGAATTGTTTTTATACAGACGAGGGGAGAGATAGGCTCGACGAACCTCAGCAACCTGCGAAAAGCAAGGTGCTTCTACCTGCCAAAATTATTTTGGAATTATAAAAACAACTGTCATGTCTGATTCTGTTTTCGTTTCTTTTAAAAAAATTTCCGAGCGTGTTTATTCGCCTATTATTTCTCCTGCCTCAACAAGTATGCGTTGTTGTTGTCTTTATTGTTGCTGATTAAATAGCTGCGATACGGATAAAACGGTTATGCAATAGTTCTCAAAACAAAAATTGAGAGTATTTAATGCACCACCTTCATTCTTTCCCGAATTTATATTACCGCTTCGCAGTTACCATAATGTTATGCCTGACAGCATTTCTATTCTCTTTGTCCAATATAAATTGTGTATTTAAAATATTTCTTTCACTTAAAAAACCATCTTAATTATGTCTAACAATTTGCATTTTGAAACTTTACAGTTACACGCCGGACAAGAACCGGATAAAAGTACCAATTCACGCGCCGTACCGCTTTATCAAACGACGAGTTATGTTTTTAATAATTCTGAACACGGTGCAAATCTTTTCGGTTTGCGCGAATTCGGATTTATTTATACGCGCTTAATGAATCCCACGACCGATGTTTTTGAAAAACGTATGGCAGCGTTGGAAGGCGGCGTTGCGGCGTTAGCTGTTGCATCCGGACAAGCCTCACAATTTATTGCGCTCAACAATATTACTCAAGTGGGTGATAATTTTATTTCGTCTAAAAATTTGTACGGCGGTACTTACAATCAATTTAAAGTTCAGTTTAAACGCATTGGTGTTGATGTGCGTTTTGCTGCCGGCGAATCACCGAGTGATTACGAACGTTTGATTGACAAAAACACAAAAGCAATTTATTTAGAAACAATCGGCAATCCGTCTTTCGTGGTTGCTGATTTTGAAGCCATCGCGCAAGTTGCAAAAGATCACGATATTCCGTTAATAGTGGATAATACTTTTGGTGCCGGCGGATATTTATTTCGCCCTTTAGAACACGGCGCGAGTATCGTCGTTGAATCTGCCACAAAATGGATTGGCGGACACGGTACGAGTATCGGCGGTGTTATTATTGATGGCGGGAATTTTAATTGGGGCAACGGAAAATTTCCACAGTTCACTCAACCGAGTGAAGGTTACCATGGATTAGTTTTTTGGGATGTTTTCGGTACAAACGGACCATTCGGAAATATTGCATTTATTATTCGCGCTCGTGTCGAAGGTTTGCGCGATTGGGGTCCTGCTATTTCACCTTTCAATTCTTTTTTATTGCTTCAAGGTTTAGAAACATTATCGCTTCGCGTTCAACGCACCGTTGATAATGCTTTGAATTTGGCAGAATGGTTAGAGAAACATCCGCAAGTGGCAAAAGTAAATTATCCGGGGTTAGAAAGTTCGCCGACGCATCATTTAGCAAAAAAATATTTAAAACAAGGTTTCGGTGGTGTGTTGAGTTTTGAATTAAAAGGCTCGAAAGAAGATACTATTTTATTCGTTGACAGTTTAAAATTGGTCAGTCATTTAGCCAATGTAGGTGATGCGAAAACTTTAATTATTCAGCCTTCAGCAACGACGCATCAACAATTGTCGGATGCAGAACAATTGCAAGCCGGTGTTACACCGAATTTATTGCGTATTTCTACAGGCATCGAACATATAAATGATATTAAAGCGGATTTGCAACAAGCATTTGCGGCGATTGAAAGTAAAAACAGCGTATTAAATTAATGATGAATGATGAATGATAAATGATGAATGATGAATTGTGCAACAATTTTCAAAAGATTATTGTAAAAAGCATTTTTCATCATTCATCATTCATCATTCATCATTCATCATTCATCATTCATCATTGATTTTTGTACCATGTTATTAAACGATTTTGAAACAGACACTATAATCTTATCGAATTGGCAACCCATATCAACAACCAAAAATATGGAAAAAAATAAGGAAACTGCACCTAAAGTTTGGCATTATGCGCTTCCTTTTGAATTGGAATGTGGCGAAACATTGCCGGAGTTAGACATTGCGTATCACACGTATGGAAAAATGACCGGCGCAAAAGATAACGTCGTTTGGATTTGTCACGCCTTGAGTGCTA
>JAYTNA010000207.1:0-4178 GCA_043748865.1 Saprospiraceae bacterium | reverse complement strand
AAAAAAACCCGTCGCTCCAATAAAAATCTTTTTCCAAGTGCGATGTTCTCGCGAAGCGAGGACGAGCCTATAAACATAACTTTTTAACGCTCTAATAATCTATTGTCCATCGTTCATAATCAGTAAGTCCATCGTCAATTCAACTTATACCGCAAATCCATTTGCTCAATTTCGTAAAGGAAAGTATCATTGACTTGGACTTTTCTTTCTGCCGAAGTGAGATGCAGCGTTTGTTTGTTCGTTTTATCCAAGAAATGAATTTTTAAGCGGTGTTTACCTTTATTTTTTTTACAGATAGCATCTAAATCTTCGATGAGTTGATGCGAAATTTGTTCTATCGGAATCATAACTGTAATACTTTCAGTCATACTTTCGCTGATGCTCGCTAATTGTTTCACATTGCGGATGCGCAACTCAAATTCTTCTTGGGAATTGTAGCGCGGTTTCATTTCTCCTTCGATGAAAACGGAAACGCCTGGTTGTAAAATCGGTGCATAACGCGCATAATCTTCGTTGAAAAGCGGAAACTCGTGCGATCCTTTATAATCTTGAATAACAAAACTACCAAACGGTAAACCTTTTTTTGTAAGACGTTGTGATGCGGAAGCAACAAACGCGGCAACTTTTACTTTTTGGTTTTTAAAATTTGAAATATTATCGAGTGTGCAATTCGCAAAAGTGAGTTCCCTTTTAAAATCATCGAGGGGATGTCCGCTCAAATAAATACCAATAAATTCTTGTTCTTTGTTGAGTCTTTGAACCAAACTCCATTCTTCAACTTTCGGCGGAACGGGTGTGGTCAATGCAGCCGAAGACATTTCTCCGAACAGCGATGTGGTTGAACTGTCTTTGTGAGATTGTACACCGCCGGCAAATTTTACCAAATGTTCTATAAAAGATTCGTGTTTGTCGGATGCAGCAAAATACGCGGCACGTGGAATACCGAACGAGTCGAGCGCACCGGCTTGTGCCAAATTTTCTAAAACACGTTTATTCACCGATCGCGAATTAAGGCGCGTGACAAAATCAAAAATATCTTTAAACGCGCCATTTGTGTTGCGCTCGATAATAATTTGTTCCACCGCAGCTTCGCCCACACCTTTTATAGCCGATAAAGCAAACCGCACATCCCCGGTTTTATTCACCGAAAATCTTACCCCACTCTCGTTCACATCCGGCGTTTTCACGGCAATACCCATCGTGCGACATTCTTCCATGAAAAAACTAATCTTATCTAAGTTCGTCAAATTGTTCGACAGCGTTGCCGCCATAAATTCTGCCGCATAATGCGTTTTGAAATAGGCGGTTTGATACGCCACCAACGCATAACAAGTCGAGTGCGATTTATTGAAGGCATATTGCGCGAAGGCTTCCCAATCCGCCCAAATTTTTTCGCAAGTTTTAGTAGCGTATCCGTTTTTTGCAGTGCCTTCCAAAAATTTGGCTTTCATTTTATTCAGTACCGCAATTTGTTTTTTTCCCATCGCTTTACGCAAAAAATCGGCATCGCCTTTCGTAAAGTTTGCCAATTTTTGACTCAACAACATCACCTGTTCTTGATAAACTGTTACACCATAAGTTTCTTTCAAAATATCTTCCATGTCCGGCAAATCGTAAGAAACTTTTTCTAAACCATTTTTACGCGCAATGAAAGTGGGAATATACTGAATCGGTCCCGGACGATATAAGGCGTTCATCGCAATTAAATCTTCAAACCTGTCGGGTTTTAATTCGCGGAGATATTTTTGCATACCCGAACTTTCAAACTGAAAAGTCGCGTTCGTTTCTGCGCGTTGATAAAGTTTATACGTTTGTATGTCATCAAGCGGTAACTCATCAGGGTCAATATCTAAACCGTAATTTTCTTTTATCAAACGCAAAGTGTCTCGAATAATCGTGAGCGTGCGTAATCCCAAAAAGTCCATCTTAATAACACCGGCATCTTCAATGATAGAACCTTCAAATTGCGTAATCAATAAGTTTACCTCTTTGGAAGTATAAACCGGAATAATTTCCGTCAAATCTTTCGGCGCAATAATGATACCGGCAGCGTGAATACCGGTATTGCGCACTGAACCTTCAAGTATTAATGCTTCGCGCAAAATGGCGGAACGCACATCGCTTTCATCCGCGAGAATGGCGCGGAGTTGTTTTATATTGTCTATGTCCTCACTTTGAAAACCTTCTCTTTCCGCCAAAGAATCCGGGTCGTTTGTCAACGGTGCTTTCATCACGCGATTCAAATTGGTACCGGGTTTGTCCGGAACTAATTTGGCAAGCGCGTTAGATTCACTTATCGGCAAATCCATGACACGCGCTACGTCTTTGATAGACATTTTTGCCGCCATCGTACCGTAAGTAACAATATGCGCGACTTGTTGTTTGCCGTATTTATCCACGACGTAATCAATGACTTTTTGTCTGCCTTCGTCATCAAAATCCGTATCAATATCGGGCATGGATTTTCTGTCCGGATTCAAAAAGCGTTCGAAAAGCAAACCGTATTTTAGCGGGTCAATATTAGTAATGCCGATGCAATACGCGACAACAGAACCCGCAGCGGAACCGCGTCCCGGACCAATCAACACACCTAAATCGCGTCCGGCTTGAATAAAATCGGAAACGATTAAGAAATAGCCGGCAAAACCCATCGTGCGCACCGTGAATAATTCAAAATTGATGCGCTCTTCTACTTCGGGCGTGATGTCTTTATATCTTTTTTTCGCGCCTAGATAAGTGATATGTTTTAAATAATCGTCTTGATTTGAAAAACCTTCGGGTATGACGAAATTCGGTAAAAGTATGTCACGTTTGAGTTCAAGTATTTCGCATTTCGCAACAATTTCGTTAGTGTTGTCAATCGCGTGCGGTACGTCTTTAAAGATTGCCGACATTTCGCCGGTATTTTTAAAGAAAAATTCGTTGTTTGGGAAAGCGAAGCGCGTATTTTTTTTATTCACGTCTTCATCCGTATAATCTTCGAGTTTAGGAGTAGCTTGTTTTTCGCCGGTGTTGATGCACAACAAAATATCGTGCGCGTTCGAGTCTTCTCTGTCCACATAATGGGAATCATTTGACGCAATCACTTTCACGTTAAACTCTTCGGCAAAACGCAATAGCACCTCATTGACTTTTATTTGTTCCGGTAAATTGTGTCGTTGCAATTCTATGTAATAATCTTCGCCAAACAAATCGAGCCACCACTTAAATTCTTTTCTGCCGGCTTCTTCGCCTTTTGTTAATATCGCTTGCGGTACCGACGCGCCGAGACAACAAGTCGTTGCAATCAATCCTTCGTGGTATTTCAAAACCAATTCTTTATCTATGCGCGGATATTTTGAGTATAAACCTTCGATAAAACCTGTCGAACAAAGTTTGACTAAATTTTTATAGCCTCCCGCATTTTTCGCCAAAAAAAGTTGGTGAAAACGTTTATCTCTTTTATCTTTTGAAAATGTTTTTTGATGACGGTCTTCAACGCAATAAAATTCGCAACCGACGATCGGTTTTACTTTATTACCCAATTTGCCGGCTTGTGCCACAAATTCAAATACGCCGAACATATTGCCGTGATCGGTAATTGCGATTGCCGGCATATTATCCGCCGCCGCTTTTTTAAAAAGTTTAGGAATAGATGCCGCTCCGTCGAGCAGTGAAAATTGTGTATGGCAGTGAAGATGGGAGAAATTCATAAACCGGATTTTAGATTTTGGATTTTAGATTTTGGATTTATTCATCACGCATCTTTAACTTTCATTTATTTCACAAAGTTAAAACAATTATACGAGACGACGGAAAATTTGGGTGAGTTTGGAGTGTGATTTTTTATCAACAGTTTTAATATTTTATTCGCCATAAACATATTTTCATTTAATTTTTTTAAATTTGCTCCAACGTCATTAATTCATAATATATGGAAATTTTACACATCCTTTTCAAAGAAATTGTTGATTTTTTTAGTTTTTCGGGATTGATAGAAATTATAAAATCGGGTGATTACAGTTCGCTTTTAACCTTGAAAGGTTTTCAATCAACTATCAACCCACTCATGCCTTTTTTATTGGTCATTGAAATTATTCGCGCTTTTTTTTACAGACGATTAACTTTTACGCAATATAGAATTTCTTTTTTTACTTACGTGTTCAATCGCTTTATTTCTCGTTTCATATCAATAGGTA
>JAYTNA010000206.1:0-2404 GCA_043748865.1 Saprospiraceae bacterium | reverse complement strand
CTTTACCATTGTCTTGAATTTCGACTTTTAAAAAATCGCCCGCTACTTCAAAAAACACATCAATGCGAGCCGTCTTGTTCATTGATTGAAAACCATGTTTCAAAGCGTTTTCTACAAAAGGCTGAATAAGCATGGCAGGAATTTCGGTATTAAAACCATCAATAGCAGTATCAACATGAACGGAGAAATCTAAATCTTCTTTGAAACGCAATTTTTCTAACGATAAATAATTATTCAACGTTTCGACTTCTTCATCAATCGAAACTTTGCCGCGTCGCGTAGATTCCAATGTAAAGCGAACCATTTTGGCGAAGCGACTCAAATAAGTCATTGCTTCGTCTTTATCACCGTGATGAATGAGCAACTGAATAGAATTTAAACAATTAAAAATAAAATGCGGATTCATCTGTGTCGCCAAAGCCGAGCGTTCAAGGTCGTTAATATGTAGTTGTAGGACGTTTTCAGTTTTGAGAGCGTTGATGCGACTTCGGTTATATAAATAAACACCCAAAGCGGTTGCAGTCAGTAAAATGAAGCGAAACCATGAAGTTGCATACCACACCGGACGCACAACAAAAGGAATAATAAGAGAAGAACTCCAATTACCCATTTCATTTTGGGCTTGCACTTCAAAGCGATACGTGCCCGACGATAGCGCAGCCAATGCAACAGTCCGATTAATTGTATGCCGCCATTGCGCTAAAGTGTCAAGCCGATAACGGTAAGAAATTTTGCCAAACATTCGGAAATTAATCAGATTCCAATTCAATTCAACATCATTTTCGTCGTGTTCAAATAAAAAAGAGGGAAGTAAATCTGTAAATTGTTTTTTTCCGGCAACAATTTTTTCTAAAAAAGGAATGGCGTTAGAGGCTTTCGACGGTTTATCATTATAAAAAATTAAACCTGAACGTGTTGCCAGAAATATACCGTCAGCGTTGGGTTCTATATCTTTGATTTCGTTTGTCGGCAAACCTTGAAACATTGTAATCGGTTGAACAGCCCACTGTCCGTCGGATTGTTCACTCAATTTGTGCAGACCGGCTACCGTTCCGACCCAAATATTGCCTTTTGCATCGGCGGCTAAGTTGTCAATCATATCCGTGAGTAAACCGTTTTCTTTGGTGATGTGTGCGGCTCTTTTTTCATCCCAAATCACCAAACCGTTTCCTTTAGTAGCAAATATTAGACGACCATCCGGCAATTCAGAAATTTCTCCAATCCGCGTTTGTAAAGCGGCGTGAATAAATGGTACAGCTACCAGACTATCGTTTTCGAGGCGATACAATCCGTTTTGTTTAGCTACCCACAGTCGTTTTTTACTGTCTTCAAAAATAGAAAATATACGGCCGGAGACATTGACGGCACTGCTTTTATAATGCGGGTGAATAACGGAACCGATGACCTCTTCCAAACCGCCGTTGGTTACTACCCATGCGGCATCTTGTCGGTATCGAAAGCTAATTTTTTTTCCGCCAACTCTGCTTCTTTCCTTTGAGTTTTCAGGTTTTATGGTCGTTAATTTTCCTTCACGCCAAGCGCGTACCGAAGTAGTACCGCCGAACAAAAGTTTGCCCTGCGCCTTATCCCACTTCATATCAAAAAGGTTGTCACCAACTAATCCTGTAATTTTTTCGTAAACCTGTGTTGATTTATCGAAGATACCGACTTCTCCTTGCCAAAAACCGACAAAGACTTTTGAAGTGTCAAAATCTGCTACCGCCGTTACGACATCAAAAGGTAATTGCGTATTGTCTGAGTTAAAAATTTGTACTTTTTTATCGCAGAGATAAAATACGCCTTCTTCAATAGTCGTCACCCAATAACCGCCGGCTCGATCGCGCAAAAGAGTGACGGCAGAAACATCTTTAAGTAAAGTTTGCGGCACAGTTTTTCCCAAAACACCGGCATTAGCGAAAACTTTTACGCCGCCATTTCTGCCTTCGGCTGTCCAGATTTGCCCGTCTTCATCTGTAAGCACGTCATGGATAGGATGATCATAAATTGTGTCCGAGAATTTATTATTTTTTTCTTTTCGATGGATACTGTGTTCGGTAAAAAGGAATGTAGTTGTGTCTATGGTTTTCAGCCTTGCGTTAGTAATATAATCTGTCAAGGGTGATATTAAAATGTCACCTTGTTCGACGAGTTTTTGCCCTTCATAGATAAATACCGGCAGTAGAAGATGCGTTTTAGGTTTTTCGGTTTCGGTCATTTTCCTTTGCAACACGACGATGTTTTTTTCACCCGATTTAAAAACAAGTAACGCCGGTGCTTGTTCAGCAGCAATAAGTTCAGTTTGTCCACTGTCCGTAATTTTAAGAATCCCAAGATTTACGAGACCTAATAAGATATATCCTTCCGTGTTTCCGGATTTTTCAAATCGCGCAAAACCGACACTCAA
>JAYTNA010000205.1:0-12742 GCA_043748865.1 Saprospiraceae bacterium | reverse complement strand
AGCCGCACCTACCAACACAGAAGTTTTAAACTCAATCATACGCAGATATTCTTGTTCCGACACCTCCGAGCGCGTTTCAAAATCCATATCTAATTGCTGTCCTTCGCATACTTCAATCGCTGCTTTATTAAAAATGTGCATCAATCGTTGCGTACGTGATTGAGAAATATCTGTTTGCAAAAGATATTGGTAAGCATAAATCACCATCGCATCGCCGGAAAGAATACCGGCACTTAATCCGAATTTATGATGTACGGTCGGAAAACCGCGACGCAAAGGCGCGGCATCCATAATATCGTCATGCACTAATGTAAAATTATGAAAAATTTCTATCGCTAAACTTGCCGGCAGAGCCTTCGCTATATCATCGGCGTATAAATTATAAGCCATTAAAACTAAAATCGGTCTCATTCTTTTTCCACCTATAGACATGATGTGGTTTATCGGCACGTATAAACTTGCAGGCTGTTTCTTGAAAGTATGTACCTCCAAATATTTTTGAAATACGGCTTGATAGTCTGAAAGCGTCAACATATTTATTCATTAATTCGTTAATTCATTAATTCGTTAATTCGCATTAGCAAATTAATAAAATTGCGCTAAAATAGTTCATAGCTATCAGCTATCAACTATCAGCTATCAGATTTTTTACTTTTTAATTGTTTATAAATTGCGAGATGCCGACAAATGAATTTCAGGCACATAACCTCCGGCAAAAACACGGGTGATACTTTTCGGCGTTAAAACTTTTATTTCTGTTTTCGGCGGCAGTAAAAGTATTTCTGTATAACCAAAAGGTGTCCATTTTAAAAGTTGTTTATTAAAATACAAATAAATTTCCGGTGTTCCAATTAATTGAACAAAAACCCCGTTCGGTAATTCTTTTAAAGTAGCGGTGAATAAAATTTTTTCGCCCTTGATATTTATGCGTTCAGCGTGTAGTATTTTATCAATAGTTTTTATCGAATCATCGGGTAGTTCATAATTTTTCGCGTTGATATCTAACCAAAGTTTTTTAAAAGTTTTGTACTCTGCATTTCTGCAAAATGCGCAAGGTCTGTGTCCGGCAGCGAAAGCAGTGGCTTCGTCCAAGAAAAAAAGTTCTGTCCAACGATTTTCAGTCATTACTTGTCGGCGGAAGCCTTTATATTTGAGTACGCAAGTAATCCAATATTTTGTTTTAAAGGGCGCGACGATTTTTTTATTTTTATGAATTACGCCGCGATTACCGGTAAAAGTACCGCGACTTTCACTCACAAAAATTTCTCCGAAAGGATTGACACGATTTTGTAACGGCATTTTTTAAATAGATTTAATTATGATGGTGATATTTCCGAATTGGCATCCGGCAGCTATTTTGTCTATTTTAAATCTAAAGATAGTTTTAAAATAAAAAAAATTCAAAAATTTTAACACAAACATTATTTCAAGTTGTTGTATATTTGTAAAAATTTGTCGAATTATTATGATACATATCCTTACAATGAAAAAAATATTTTACTTTATAGTTCTACTGTTCGTTTGTTCGCAAACTATTTCCGCACAAACACCCACTTGGTCCGGTAAAATAGCGAATATCGTTTACACAAATTGTGCAAAATGCCACCGAACAAACGGCATTGCACCATTTTCTTTACTTACTTATCAAGATGCTTACGCACACCGATTGAGTATTCAATCTTCTGTCAATTCCGGTTATATGCCGCCTTGGCCGCCGGATGTAACATACAGTCATTTAGCTTTTGAACGTGTGTTGAGCGCAAATGATAAAAAAGCGATCAATGATTGGGTGAACGGAGCTGCACCGAGTGGCGATTTATCCGCCGCGCCTCCTACACCCGTTTATTCTAATGCCGGAGAAATTTCTATACCTGATTTAAAATTAATTGCACCAACTTACAGCGTCAATACGCCCACAGATTTATACCGATGCTTCGCTATTCCTACTAATTTGCTTAACGATCAATTCGTAACAGAAATCGAAGTTATTCCCGGCAACAGAAAAGTAGTACATCATGTTTTGGCTTATCAAGATACGACACAATCCCTCTTGAAACAAAATGGTGCTGACGGAAAACCGGGTTATACTAATTTCGGCGGAACGGGTTCAAGTCTTTCAAAATTAATTGCGGCTTGGGTGCCGGGACAAGGTAAATTTATGTTCCCGAAAGGCATGGGCGTTAAGTTGACAAAAAACTCGGTAATTGTTTTGCAAGTGCATTATCCCGGCGGTGTAACAAATGAAACTGACAGCACGAAAATTGTTTTTAAATACGCCGGTGTCGGTGTAACGCTTCGCGAAGTGCGCTCCGAACCCATTCTAAACCATCTGACAAATATTAATGCGCCGATAAATATACCTGCCGGCTCGACACGGAGTTATAAAGAAAAATTCACGATTCCGAATTTGGGTTTTGATATTTCTGTTTTGGGTATCGCACCGCACGCACATTTAATCAATAAAACTTTTAAAGTTTATGCCGTTTTGCCGGGTGGCGATACGCTGAAAGCCATCAATATTCCGAATTGGGATTTTCACTGGCAGGGATTTTATAGTTTCAGAAATGTTCAAAGGATTCCGGGCGGTACCACACTTTATGCAGAAGCAACCTATGACAACACGTCAAACAATCCCGCAAATCCAAACTCGCCACCCAAAAATGTGGTCGCCGGTGAAGCTACAACAGATGAAATGATGATTACCTATTTTCAATTTTTAGCACCGTACCAAGCGGGCGACGAAAATATTGTAATCGATTCATCGCCAATCGTTTCCGATGTAACAGATATAGAGCGTGCTAAAGTATCTCTGTCGTTGTCACCGAATCCGATGCAACAACAATCAACTTTGCAATTCAATTTACCGACCGATGATGCTTTGAGTATTGATATATTCAATGTTTCGGGCGAATTAATAAAATCTATTGCACATACTCAAAAATTTCTTTCAGGCAGTAATCAATTCCAAATGAATGTAGCGGATATTCCGACGGGTATTTATTTTGTGCGTATACAGTCCGATAAGTTTTATGGTGTAGAGAAGTTGATTAGACAATAGACAATGGATAATATTAAAATTGAAATTTGTGCGGGTTCGCTATCATCTGCCGTTACTGCACAAAACGGCGGTGCAGATAGAATCGAACTTTGCACTGCACTTGAAGTGGGTGGACTTACGCCGAGTGCGGCAGTTATTTTAGAAACTCGAAAAAGATTGACGATTGGTATTCATGTCCTCATTCGTCCACGTGCCGGTGATTTTGTTTACTCCGATGATGAATGGTTAATGATTCAAAACGATATTATTTTTTGTAGAGATAACGGGTGTGATGGTGTCGTCGTTGGTTGCTTAAATAATGAGGGTACTTTCGATTTAGGCAAAATGGAAAAAATGGCGGATTTAGCGTATCCGATGGATATAATTTGTCATCGTGCTTTCGATAGAACGAATAATGCAGAAATTGCTTTGCAACAACTCATTGATTTAAAATACCAACGCGTTTTAACGTCCGGACAAGCAGCCTCCGCTGCGGAAGGAAAAAATAAACTGAAAGAATTAGTAGCTCTTGCAGAAAATAAAATTGAAATTATGCCCGGGAGTGGCGTTCAAGTATCGAATTTAAAAGATTTAATCGAATACACACAAGCACGTCATTTTCATTTAACGGCGAAAAAATCCATCAAAAGTAATTTTAAAAGCAATGATACAGGCGTAAAGTTCAATCTGAACAGCGACCGCGAAAATGATTATTGGGAAACCGATTTGGATTTGGTGCGTCAAGCAGTAACAATTGCAAACGATGAACAATGAAAAATTTAAAAAATATTATTCAACCTATTTTATAATATCAAAATATACACTGTTCATTGTTCATTGTTCATTGTTCATTGTTCATTGTCCAATTTCTTTTGCCCAAAACAACAAAATAAATCTTTTTTTCGATAATCCTACCGACTCTACCCTGTTTTTCAAAGAATGTATCACCGATTTAAACGGCTTTCGTAAAGCTGAAGATTCGATTTTAGTTTTGGTGCAGTTAAAAAATGCTGTGCAAAATGCACAAAAAAAAGGATTTTTAACTGCCGCTCTCGATACTTTTGATTGGAAACAAACACCACCTATCGCAAAAATCCATATTGGTAAACGGTATGAAATTACCATGCTTAATACCAAAAATATTCCGCCCGAATATTTATCTGCCATTGATTTCGATGAAAAAAGAGTTTTGAATCAATCATTAAATTTCCGTTTCATTTCAAGTTTGGAAGAAAAATTAGTGCAACAAGCAGAAAATAACGGTTATCCGTTTGCGCGTATAGCTTTAGAAAATATAAAATTTTCGGACACAACACACCGTATTTCTACGTCGGCAGATTTAATTTTAACGAAAGGCAGGCTTTATCGTTTCGATACTTTGCACATCGTTGGCGACGGACACGTTAACGTTTCTTTTTTAAATAATTTTTTGGAAATGAAACGCGGTACGCCTTTCAGTCGCACTTATCTGGGCAAATTATCCGGACGCATTTCGGAATTGCCTTACTTAGAACAAACAAAAACGCCGACAGTTTCTTTCGATGCCGTCGGACGCGCCTCCATAAATTTATTTCTCGATAATAAAAAAGCGTCACGCTTCGATTTTTTACTCGGTGTGCAACCGACAACCGCAGCCACCGGCGAACAAAAATTTACGATAACATTTAACGGTACCGGCGATTTTATAAATTTTTTTGGTTGGGGTGAACGCTTTTATGCCAATTTTGAAAACTTGCGCCCGCAAAGTCCACGCGTTAATTTAAAAATTTCTTTGCCTTACATTCCCAAAATGGTTTTCGGCGTTGACGGTAGTTTCGATTTATATAAACGCGACACTACTTATTTGGAAACGAAATCGCAACTCGGTATCAATTATTATCTCGGCAACGGACAAACGGCAAAATTTTTTTGGCAAAATAACAGCGCGAGCAATTTAGTTTTAGATACCCAAACTATTATAAATACGCACCGATTGCCGCCAACACTCGATTTTAATACAAATTCAATTGGTTTAGAGTTTTTATTACAACGCCTCGATTATCGTTACAACCCGAGGAGTGGTTGGTTTTTAAGTTTACGTGCAGGTGCCGGTTTACGCAACATTCAAAAAAATGCCGACATACTTAATCTCAGAGATGCGAATGATTCTACTTTTCGATTTGCTTCTCTATACTATACGGTGAGTACAACTGCTTATCAATATCGTATTGAAACCGAAACCAATTATTTTCAGCCAATCGGCAAACGCAGCACTTTGAAAATCGGGGTGACGAGTGGCAGTTTATTATCATCTTCTCTTGTAGGTACAAACGAACAGTATCGGATCGGCGGCAGTAAAATTTTGCGCGGTTTTGATGAAGAAAGTATTTTTGCCACACAATTTGCCGTCGGCACACTCGAATATCGTTTTCTCATCGGCAGAAATTCTTATCTCTATACTTTTTTTGATGGTGCAGTAGTCAACAATCAAACGCGCACAAATAGTTCAACCGATACACCTTTCGGAATCGGTGCCGGCATTACGATCGAAACAAAAGTCGGTTTATTCGGCATTACACTTGCTGCCGGCAGTCAACAGCGTAACGAAATTGATTTCAGAAATATAAAAACGCATTTCGGTTATGTGAGTTACTTTTGAATTTGTTTTATTTGGTGATTAAAAAAATTAGAAGTAATTTTGTTTAAAATTTATTTTGTATGACATCCGCTACTGCTGTATCAATAGAAAAGAAAAAAAATCCGGAACTTAAACTTTTCACTTTGGAACAATATCTTGTTCGTGAAGAAAGGAGTAAACATAAACACGAATTTTATAACGGAGAAATAAAAATTATGCCGGGAGGTACTACAAATCACGGAGTTATTGCTGTAAATATTAGTACAGCAATTAAAAATGCTATTAAAAACACAAAAAAGAAATTCATTGTCGGCAGTAGTGATATTGGTATCTATATTCAAGAATTAGATTTTGTACTTTATGCTGATGCCTTAGTAGTTTTTGAAAAATTTGAACATAAAGCCGGCACAAAAAATTTAATCGTCAATCCGATTTTAATTGTTGAAGTTGCTTCAATGAGTACGCGCAACTACGATAGAATTGATAAATTTGAAGCTTATAAAACCCTATCTTCGTTCAAAGAATATGTGCTGATTGAACAAAATAAACCACAAGTAGAATCTCGTTTTATTCATAATCCCGCAAAGTGGGAAGTCAATATCGAAACCGATTTAAGTAAAAACATTTCATTGCGTTCGCTAGGTGTCGAAATTGCATTGACTGATGTTTATGAAAATATTGAGTTTTAAAATTACTTTTTACTTTCTACTTTCTACTTTCTGCTTTTTATACCATGCCGCAGTTTGCTTCAATCCTTCCTCATAATTTGTAGCACCATAACCGAAATGTTTTTCAAACTTAGTTGAATCGAAATAATAATTATTTTCGTACTGATACAACATTTCTTTTATTTCACGGACAACCGGAATAAATAAACTACCGATGTTGACAGTCATTTTTCCCATGATGCTATATTTCGGGGATACATCATAATACTTGGTAAAAGTTTCAATCATTTCTTTTCCCGTAAATGCCGGATTATAAGTCGGCAAATGCCTAACCTGATTCACTGCCAATTTATCGCCGGCTAAATCCGCTAACGCGCGAGCAGTATCCGGAATAAACGTAAATGAATGTGTTGTACTATCATGCAAGAGTGCTTGTGGTTTTTTCCCTTTTTTTATGTTGTCAATTGCTAAATTTGTAAACATACTTAAAGGCGTATTAGGTCCGTAAAAATCGGCGGCGCGTGCAATTAAACCTTTTATTTTTCCGGTTTTTGTTGCTTTCATGAACATTTCTGCAATTTTTGCACGTACTTCACCTTTTTTGCTGCACGGATTAATTGGTGTTTCTTCCGTCATTTTTCCGGTTACGCGACCGTACATGTATACATTATCAAAAAAAATAAGTTTGACTTGATGTTGCGCACATGCATCAATCGCGTTTTGCATAATGATGGGCAATTTTTCTTGCCAAATTTTTGTAGCGTAAGGTAATCCTGCCAATAAAAATGCGACATCCGAACCTGCGACTGCATCACTAACGGCTTTTGCATCCATTAAATCAGCGACGATATTATCCGAAACGCCGTCAACCGGAATAGCGCGTCGGCTGACCAATCGAATATCAATTTTGCGTTTTTGTAATTCGGGAATGAGCGCGTCGCTCACACTACTACCGGCACTAAGTATTGTGTATTTCATTTTGATTATTTTAATTTAGAAAAAGATTTACTGATATTGACGAATAAGGATGTAAATATATTTTCCGAAAAAGTTAGATCTATTGAAATAAAGTTGAGTAGTTGATATTTCATGTTGAACTGTTATAGGTTCCGGTACTTTTGGAATTTAGTCCGCGCAATCAATTATTTTTTAGTTTATGCTTAATAAAAAAGTATTACTTTTGCAGCATAATTTTTCTGAAACACATAATTTCGATTTTACATCACAATGAACACTATTCTACGCAACTGCTACACAACAGGTTTGTTTTTTCTTTTTTTCATGCCGATAATTATTTTCGGCAGGCAAAATCCGACGATTGAACCTCCCGGTTATTTGACGTACAGAGACACGCTTTATATTTCCATTGAAGACAAAACCAACGAAAAAATTTACGAACACACACTTGGTCAAGGTCAAACATTATATTCATTGGCGCGTTTTTTCGGTTTGAACGAAGAACAATTGTATGCTTACAACCCGACTTTAAACGGAAAAGTATATTCTGTTGGACAAAAAATTCGCATTCCCATTCCGAATGTAGCTATAAAAAGATTTAAAAAGGCTGATTTCCAACGCACGAATTTCGCGCCGGTATTATTTAAAGTACACAAAGGTGATAATCTTTTCAAAATATCGAAAACCCTTTTTCACATGCCCGTTGACAGTATTTTAAAATGGAATGGTTTGACATCACAAGCACAAATTATTACACCCGGACAGATTTTACACGTCGGTTGGTTAAGCGTTAAAGGCGTACCGGATAGTATTCGCGCCCTGAAGAGAGCTACAATTAATTTGCGTTCGGAAACCCTACACGGGTCTTTCAGCCAACAGAAAAATGTAGTTGAACAAAATGGTGCTGCATTTTGGCAAATTCAAGGCAATGCATCAACCGATTTATATTGTCTGCACCGCATGGCACGTGTCGGCAGTGTCATTGAAATTACGAATAAAATGAACAACAAAAGCATTTACGCCAAAGTTATCAGTAAAATACCGGTAAATGCTTTCAATAAAGATGTTGTTGTTGTTGTATCCCCTTCCGTTGCGAAATTATTGGGCGCAAAAGATGCGAAGTTTTTTGTGCATATTAAATACAGATCGTAATTTTTAGGTTATGGGTTATGAGTTATTGATTAAAACTTCTAACTCATAAACTATAAACTTCCGTTAACGTATCACATAAACTCAAAAAAATAAACATCCATTCAATCTATTAGATATTTTATTTCACGTTTTAAGGAAAAACACCCTATAAAAATTTAAAAAAGTATGGATTTGTAAAACCTAAAATAGTTTTAGAGACATTAATACCTTAGTTTCAAAAATCAATTTTTTTAATTAACCATGTCACTAATTTCATTTTTTAAAAACATTTTGACTTCAATGCAACTTTTATGCAAATTGTGATTGACTTAAAAAGGTTAGAAAGACGCATTTTTTACCCAAAATCAATTAGTATGATTAAGGTATAGAAAGCCGTGTGACACAATTTTTTTTCAAAAAAAAATTACTCATTAAATTGATTAGCAACTTTTTACAAGCCCTATAAAAATTCTATTTAATTACTCAAAAAATCAATTTCGGCTTAAATCATTTACACCTCTACCTATGCTATGGTAATCTCAAATTTGTGACATCAAATTAGTTGGACATAACCCTTAAAGGGCGTTGCTTTGAAATATCATTCACAGTTCAACTAAAACTTGCAACATACAGATTGAAACTTACTATGAAAATTTTTACACTTTCTTTCTTTTTTTTAGCGACAGCATTATTATTTCCAACATTATTAGAAGCACAAAATGTACGTCAGTGTGGTGCAAACGAAAATGGTAAATATATTTTAGAAAATACGGTTGGTACTAAAGAAAAAATGTTGGCGATTGAACGTCAGATAGAAGTTGTAACAAAAAATTCAAATGGATTACAAACTAGAACAGCTTCCAAATTTACAATTCCGGTTGTTGTTCATGTGATTTATTATAATGCACTAACTAACATCAGCGATGCTCAAATTCAATCTCAAATTGATGCTTTAAATCGCGACTTTAATAAAAAAGCGGTTGAAATAAATCAAACGCCGAGTGTGTTCAGTTCTTTGGTAGCCGATTGCAGTGTTCAGTTTGCATTAGCGGTACGCGATGAAAAAGGCAATAAAACGAATGGTATTGTTCGTCATCAAACAACCCGCAGCGATTGGGGTGCGCGTGATGATGTAAAAATGCCCACGAAAGGTGGTTTCGCACCTTGGAATGCCGATAATTATTTGAACTTGTATGTTTGTTCCATCGGAAACGGTATTTTAGGTTACGCAGCAAGTCCGGGTACGCCGAAAGAATTTGACGGTGTTGTGATTGATTTTTCGGCTTTCGGCACAACAGGCATCGCACGTAAACCTTTTAACTTAGGCAGAACGGCGACGCACGAAATCGGGCATTGGTTAGGTTTGATACATATTTGGGGTGATAATGATTGCGGTGACGACAGAGTAAGCGATACACCGGTACATCAAGAAGCGCATTACGGTAACGTGAACGGTATGATGTACAGCAACTGCACGGGACAACAAGCAGCTAACATGACCATGAATTTTATGGATTATGTAAACGACGGTAGTATGTGGATGTTTTCTGAAGGACAAAAAACGCGGATGTGGGCAGTCTTAAGCGATAAGTCTGCACGCGGAACTATTACTAAATCAGATGCACTATTACAGGTTGTTGAAGCGGCTTGCGCTCAAATTAAAAATGTGTTTGTTGCAGAAGTTACGGAACACGGTGTTGCTATCAATTGGGATACACTAAAAAACATAAACGAATATACTTTGGAACTAAAATCAAAAACAGACAGTATGTGGACTGTGAGTCCCACACAACAAAATTCGTTTACTACGAACAGATTAAACAGTTCAACTACTTACCAATTCCGTATCAAAGGCAATTGTTTGATAGCGCCTTATACAACTGTTAGTGAATTTACGACTAAAATAGACAACTCGGTGCGTGACGCAGTTAGTGTTTATCCAAATCCGACAACAAGTGATTTCACTGTACGTATGCCGCAACACGACAGCGAAAATATGTCGGTTGAAGTTTTTGACACAAATGGTCGCTCGGTTTACAAAAATGAATTTATCAATTCTTCTGATCCAAATGTTGATTTGAGCAATACACCTGCCGGTTTACATTTTGTAGTTATTAAATCTGGAAACACAACCATCACACAAAAAATTGTTAAAGCAGAAAATTAAATGGCAATGGAAAATGGAAAATAGAAGATGGAGGATGGGCAAAAAATATTATAAAAAATAAAATTAGGCAGAAAGCCTTTCGGCAATAGAATAGGGCAACGTTTGATAAAAAACATACAGGACGAAGCAACCAACAAACACAACTAATTATTCAAGCACTAACGAAAGCATTGAGAGTAAACAGTTGACAGTTAACTTTAAAAAAACTGTCAACCGTCAATTAAAAAACAACACTTTATAAATCAATTCTACTCAAATGAACAAACATACTCGGCTCACTTTGCACATCGTGAGCTTTCTTTTTTGTACGGTATTAACGGCGCAAAATAATATTTCGGTAAGATCTTGCTACACTCAAGAATTATTCGAGCAACAGCTCAAGGAGCAACCGGAACGTGCGCAAATTAGAGAAAACATTGAACGCCGAACACAGGAATTTTATATAGAAAACAATTTGCAAACACGCACAATTATTTCTATTCCGGTTGTCGTTCATGTTCTTTTTTCAAACAACACCGAAAACATACCGGATGCACAAATCCAATCGCAGATTGATGTATTGAATGAAGATTTTAGAAAACAAAATATAGAAATTCCGTTATCGAGTTCTCAATTTGCTGCATCGGCTGCCGATGTCGGAATTCAGTTTTGTCTCGCTAAAACAGATAAAAACGGACAGAATTTTTCCGGTGTTAATCGCGTTTATGTAAATAGAAGCAGTTGGGGAACGAGCAGTGATATAAAATTTAAAAATGCCGGCGGTGTTGATGCTTGGGACGCTACTAAATATTTGAATTTATGGGTTGGTAATTTAGGTGGCAGCACAATAGGTTATTCTCAATATCCCGGAGGACCAATAAATACGGATGGTGTTGTGATTGATTATCGTTATTTCGGCAGACTAAATACACGCGCACCTTTCGATAAAGGACGCACGGCGACGCACGAAATTGGTCATTGGCTCAATTTAGTTCATATTTGGGGCGACAAACAATGCGGTAATGATTTTGTGGACGATACGCCGCAACATCACGCCGCGAATTACGGTTGTCCGGCAATGCCGAGCAGAAACAATACTTGCAGTGCGGGGAATATTGAAATGACGATGAATTTTATGGATTACGTGAATGATGCTTGTATGTACATGTTTTCGGAAGGACAAAAAGCGCGTATGTTGGCACAATTTCAACCCGGAATGCCGCGTGCGGTTTTTTTAAATGCTACGGCTTGTAATATACCGGCCGTTCAAAATAGTTGTACAGATAATTACGAACCTAACAATGTGCGTTTTAACGCTGCCGACATCACCGGCAAGTCGGAAATTATCGGCAAAATAAGTTCAAAAACGGATAGAGATTGGTACACTTTTAAACCGGGTAACACTTCTCAAAATCAAATTTTACTCACAAATTTACCTTTTGATTACGATTTAAAACTTTACGATAGCAACGGGCATTTCGTTAAATCATCGGAAAATATGGGCCGCAGTGATGAATCTATTTATTTTACACCCAACTCGGTGAATGATGTTTATTTTGTTCAAGTGTATGGTTATAACGGCAATTTCGATGATAATAGTTGTTACAAATTGAAAATAAAAACGAAAGAAAATATTTTCTTTCCTGTTTTAGCGGATAATATCCAGTCAAAATCTTTCATTCAGAATGAAATTTCGAAAGGAGTTAAAGTTTTTCCAAATCCGGCAACCGATAATTTTATTTTAGAATTATCGCCGGAAAAAGAAGAAACGTTGCAAATAACTCTTTACGATTTGACGGGTAAAATTTGGCTACAACAGACTTCGGAAGTCTCCAAAACAAATAATCGTTTATTAATTAATACGCACAAGTTGCCCACAGGTATTTATATAATAAACGTGTCGCAAAAAGAATTGAGTAGTTTTGAAAAAATAATCATAAATCGATAATAGATAGTGGATAATGGACAGTGGACAGTGGACAATGAGCAATGGACAATGAGCAATGAGCAATGAGCAATGAGCAATGAGCAATGAGCAATGAGCAATGAGCAATTAAAAAAAATAAAAATCTTTTTTTGAAAATCTTTTTTTGAAAATCTTTTTTTGAAAATCTTTTTTTGAAAATCTTTTTTTGAAAATCTTTTTTTGAAAAAATAAAAATGTGTGAAGAAAACAAATTTCTTCA
>JAYTNA010000204.1:0-4823 GCA_043748865.1 Saprospiraceae bacterium | reverse complement strand
CTTTAATTTCATAAACGAATCTCCAAATTCAAATAAAAACCATTCTCGACATCGAACTCGACGGCAGAACTACGTTCTGTTCTATTGCGCATATAATACAATTCAATCGTCATTTTAGGGTTATAATTATAAACGCCACCCACAGCAAACCAATTTTGATCAAATAAATTTTTCGGATGGTTGGGTGGCATACCCAATTGTAAATCATCCCAAACTGCTATTTTAAATTTATTGGTTAAGGCACATTGAACTGTATTTTTTAAACGCAAGCGTCCGACAGGTACATAGTTCAATGATTTGATAAAACGATATTCATAAGTTTGTTTTTCTTTAAAAATAAACTTTCCGGCTTTTTGTGTCAACTCTGTGCCGATTGCCGACCGCCATTCTTCATTATCAGGTTTCACGTAATCCGTTTCTTTACCGTAAAAAGGTTTGACATGATAAAATGAAATCGGATTGAACTGAACAGTCACACTGCCGGTTATTTTATAATAAATCCAGAGACGATATAATTCCGACAATTCAACATCAAGCGGATTAACCGTTGATAAATGATAATCATTTTGTCTTCTAATCGTGCTGTTCACATAAATATCCAATTTATCATTAACGGATTTTGTGATGCCGAAATGGAAATACGACGTGACGTGCGGATAAATAATATCTTGCGAAAAAATTTTAGAAAAAAACAAAACCGGTACTATTGTCAATAAGATTTTCTTCAAAGGAAAATTTTTTATAAATAAGAAAATGCAAATCTACTAATCATATAGAATTGAAGCAAATTTTTTTCAAAAAAAATTTACAAATGCTTTCCATACCTTTAACTATATTTGCCTGTTCAAAATGAATATATTATTTTGAATCGGAATAAAAAATGCACAAAACTTTTTACAAAACAGGCTTCATTTTATTTATTTTTTTCTGTCAACAGCCCGTGCTTATCGGGCAACAAGAAAAAAAAACAGGACTGTCTTTAAATGATGCCCTAAATGCCACCTTAAAAAATTATCCCTCAATTCTTTCTCGGCAACAACAAATAAATCTCGGTAAAGCTAAAATCGAAGATACGAAACACGCGAATTTACCTTCAATCATAGCCGCCGATCAAATCGCTTTCGGCTCCGATAACAGCACAAGCGGCGGATATTTTTCGCTCGGCGGCGCAATTCCTTCGATATCGGGTGGTAATAGAGTAAAAAATAAATTTGATATTGCCGGTGGCAACATTGCTGCCATCACTACAACTTGGGAAATTTATAATTTTGGCGCATACGAAACGGCTACAAATGAAGCCGTTGCTTCTTTACACATTGATGAAGCGGGGTTGAGTAGAGAAAAATATTTTTTAACGGTGAGTGTGATTCAAAATTATTTCGATTTAGTAAAGTACAGCGATTTATTAATGCTTCAACAAAAAAATATCGAACGCGCTCAAACCATAAAAAACGTGGTGAAAGCATTTGTCGTCACCGGATTAAAACCGGGTGTGGATACGAGTATTGCCGATGCGGAATTATCGAAAGCGCGTTTAGGTTATTTAGATTTGTATAAAAACTTTTCACTCACGCGTAACCAACTCGCTACTTTCACCGGATTTGATTCGAGCGTTGTTGTTCCGGATACTAATATTACTTCAAAAATAAAAAAATTCTTTTTAGAAAAATTTCCGGTAGATTCAAATGCAAGCAAACAACATCCTTTGATTCAATATTACGATGCGATTGTAGAAGATAATTTGGCGCAACAAAATCTCATCAGTAAAAATTATCAGCCTAAAGTATTTTTATTTGCTTCGACTTTTTTTCGCGGGTCGAGTATTACTTCAACAGATGTTTACGACAGCAATCCTTTGTCGGGTTTGATTTATTCACGCGGTAATTATTTATTTGGTGCCGGTATTACCTACGATTTAATGAGTCCGAAAAAAAAGATTTATAAATTAGATGTTCAAAAATATAGAACTGAAATAGCGCGAGCGAATACGATTGAGCAAAAAACAATTTTAAATAACTATCTCAATCAAGCGAATATAAATCTTGAAGCGTCGAATAATAGTTTGAAAGAAATTCCAATTCAGTACAAATCTGCTAACGATGCGTATCAACAAAAATTAGCGTTGTACAATGCCGGCTTAGCAACTATCGTGGATTTAACAAACGCTTTGTATGTGCTCAATCGCGCAGAAACGGATAATATACTCGCACAATCCGAACTTTACAAAGCAATAATTCAAAAAGTTTATGCGGAAAATCGGGTGAATCAGTTTTTAGACTATATTAAATAGTTGTTAATTATTAATTGTTAATTATCAATTCTGAAATTGGACATTAACAATTAACAACTAACAATTAACCATTAAAAAAATGTCCATCGTTTCAGCATCATTAAAAAGACCGATAACAACCATCGTTGTGTTTGCCGGCATTCTAATTTTTTCGGTTTTTTCAATCAGCACTATTCCGATTGATATTTTTCCAAAATTGAATTTACCGACGATTTATGTTCTTGAATCGTATGCCGGTATGTCGCCGCAACAAATGGAAGGTTTTTTTTCTACGCGTTTACAAGATCAACTGCTATATGTTCAGGGAGTAAAAAGCATTTCGAGCAAAAACATACAAGGTTTAATGATGTTGAAGCTAACGTTTTATGAAAACGTGAACATGGCGGAAGCATCATCGCAATTAGCAACTCAGCTCAATCGCGCTCAAAATTTTTTCCCGCCGGGTGCCACACCACCCCAAGTTTTGCGCTTCGATGCTTCATCTTTACCTGTCGGACAATTAACTTTTTTTTCGGCGACAAAAAGTTTGAAAGAAGTTAATGATTTAGCAGTAACACGCGTACGTCCTCTTTTCGCCACCGTTCCCGGTCTATCTATTGCACCCCCTTTCGGTGGAAATCAACGCACCATACTTATAAATGCCGATCCCGATAAATTGCGCAGTTTTAACCTTACACCGGATCAAGTAGTTGAAGCACTTGCAAAAAACAATGCCGTCTCGCCTTCCGGAAATATCCGCATCAAAAACACAATGCTGATGACGACGATAAATACTTTGGAACAAAAATCAGATGACTTTGCCGATATTCCGATAACGAGTGTCGGCGGCAATACGATTTTTGTACATGATGTCGCCACTGTTTTAGATGGAGCAGATGTTACATCCGGTTATGCACTCGTCAATGGTAATCGTTCTGTGTATATTCCCGTCGTGAAATCCGGTGATGCTTCTACTTGGTCTGTCGTGCAAGCGTTAAAAGCAAAACTGCCCGAAATGCAAAATCTTTTACCAGACGATATTAAAATTAGTTACGAATTTGATCAATCTGTTTTTGTCATCAACGCGGTGAAAAGTTTGATAACTGAAGGTGTCTTAGGCGCAATTCTCACCGGATTAATGGTTTTATTATTTCTCGGCGATTTCCGAAGCAGTATTATCGTCATCATTACTATTCCTGTTTCAATTATCAGTGCCGTTTTTTTTCTGAATCTCGCAGGACAAACAATAAATATCATGACTTTGAGTGGTTTGGCACTCGCTATCGGCGTGCTTGTTGATCAAGCGACGGTGACGATTGAAAACATTCATCAGCATCTAGAAATGCAAAAAACTAAAAAGCAAGCGATTTACGATGCTTGTGAAGAAATTTCTTTTCCGCTTCTACTGATTTTGTTGTGTATTCTTGCCGTTTTTGCGCCGTCATTTATTATGACGGGTATTCCTAAATCTTTATTTTTACCCTTGTCGCTTTCGATTGGTTTTTCGATGATTATTTCTTTTTTTGCGGCGCAAAGTCTCGTACCTGTTTTATCGAATTGGTTATTGAAAGCCGAAAAATTTCAATACCGACATGGAAGTCCGCACGCACACGCCGGATTAGCTTTAGATAAAAATGAAATTGAACAAATTAATTTTCACACTGCCGAAGAAATAAAAGAACCGAAGAAAAATAGTTTTTTTGAACGCGTTAAGCTGTCTTACAAAAATTTTGTTGAAAACGCGATGCGTTTCAAATTGATAACAACTTTATTGTACACATTTATTGTCATAGGTGCTGCCGGATTGTGTTTCGTAAAAATCGGAAAAGATTTAATGCCGCGCGTGAATGCCGGACAATTTCAAATGCGCATAAAATTAGCCGACGGTACACGTCTTGAACGCACCGAAACAAAAGTACACGATATTTTAGATATCATTGATTCGACCGTTCACGGACAAGTGGCGATTAGTTCGGCGTATGTCGGACTCATTCCGAGCAGTTATATCACGAGTAATCTTTACATTTTTAATGCGGGTAGTAATGAAGCAGTGATTCAAATTAATTTGGAAGAAAGTTTTAAAGGAAATATGGAAATGCTGAAAGATACGCTGCGAAAAAAAATTGCGTTACAAGCACCGGATATACGCTTATCTTTTGAACCGATTGATTTGACTGAAAAAATTATGAGTCAAGGCGCATCAACACCTATTGAAGTGCGAGTAGCCGGAAAAGATATGAAAGAAATAGAAAAATATGCCAATAATCTTCAAGTGAAGTTAAAAGAAATTTCTTACCTCCGCGATGTGCAAATTGTACAACCGACAAAATATCCGGTCATACGCATTGAAGTAGATAGATTTAAAGCCGCACAAATGGGTTTGGATATGCGGCAAATTGCGCGTTCCGTTACCGCCGCAACTTCATCGAGCCGATTCACGGAGAAAAATTTGTGGTTAGATGAAAAATCGGCTTACACTTACAATGCGCAAGTACAGATACCGGAGTACATCATGAATGAATTGAACGACATAAAAGAAATACCTTTACTCGCC